>CAZUWA010000001.1:0-90463 GCA_964623895.1 uncultured Lachnospiraceae bacterium
CGGTTTCATAACCACGTCGATGCCTTTCGCAGAAAGGCAGTTTATAGCAATGAAAGTATGATCAATACAAGATGCAACCAAAACAGCAGCTTGTGTTCGCGGTGCTTGCCGCAGACGAGAAAATAGATTCCGGAAAACAGTTCAACTTCCGGCAACATACACAGAAATAATGAGTAAGATCCGTGTGATGCTTGCGCCCAATCCCTCCATCCTTCGGATTGTGTGACCTGTTTTTTGGGGGCTGCATCCGCAAGGACAAAAACAACGATTGTGAGGATTATCAAAATCGGGATTGCGATATTCAGTAGCTGTTTTTTTATGTTTACTACCTCGTTGCAGAGTGATCGTGTATGCTTTAATACACTGTCAACTCTTCAATATCTCTCGGGAAATTTTCCTTCGGCTCATGTGAACATACGCTGACGATATATCCGAACGGCAGGTGGTAACTTTTGAAGTGCACATTTTGGTCGGCCGGCGGGTAGGTGGATCCGTAGATGCCCATCCCGGTGAACTTGCAGTAGCTTTCAAATCTGGTCCATTCTAAGACGGTAGGCTCGACTTCTTTGGTAAAAAATCTTTTCTTGACAATCGAAGGAAGCTGTCTTGTCTCTCGCTCAACGTCAATACCTACCGGCTTGTCTGAAAGTGCTAAAACGATCCGTCCCTCGCTGTGAGAGATGTTGAACTCAAAAGAGTGGTCGGAGAGGTAAGGCTTTCCCGAATCGGATGTGTCAATCAGCGGATCTTTGATGCCGTGATATTCCTTTAAAACCTTTTTCAGCATTTCTCTTCCGACGGAATGCTCCAAACTGCGCAGCCTTCCTCTGGTCAGTCCTGTTGTTTCTAATTCAGTATAGTATAATTCTAGCATGATAATTTACCTCACTTGTTTTTATCTGTTTTTATCGATCTTTCCGAAACGGATAATCTTTCTTGGACATTTTTCAGCACAAAGACCACATTCAGTACATTTGCTCTGATCGATGGATGCGACATAATCGCTTACCGTAATAGCGCCGGTCGGACAATTTTTTTCACAGATCTTACAGCCGATGCATCCAATTTTGCAGTACTTTTGAGTAATACTTCCTAGGTCTGCAGATATGCATCCGACCCAATAGTTGCTGTCAAAGGGAATCAATCGTATAATGTGTTTTGGGCAGACGTTCACACAGGCACCGCAACCTTTACAAAGGGTGTAATCAACCTCTGCAACTCCGTTTTTTACAGCGATTGCGTTAAATGCGCAGACGGAGACACATGTACCAAATCCCACACAACCATTTGGGCAGATCAGATCGCCCCCACCCAGTTTAGCGGCGGCAGCGCAGTCTTTGGCGCCTTCATAGATATATTTTTTCTTTGAAACGTCTTCCCCACCGCTGCAGAACACCTGCGCGCGCATACGCATCTGCGGCTTTGCCTCCGTACCGACGATCTTGCAGATCTGTTCACAGACAGTGGAATCGCTCACCACGCAGGCGCTAGGGGGAGCCTCGCCTTTTACGACCGCTTCCGCTAAAGCATCACAGCCCGCATAGCCGCATCCGCCGCAGTTTGCGCCCGGCAGGCATGATTTGACTTGATCCACACGTGCATCGCGATGTACGGCAAAGACTTTCGAGGCAATCGCTAACAGGATGCCGAACAACAATGCCAATCCTCCAACCAAAAGGACCGGTAGCCCGATTTCATTAAAAAAATCCATACCACTTCTCCTTTAAGAGATTCTGATACCGCCGAGCAGTCCGCTGAATGCCATCGCAACGATTCCGGCGGTTACCAATGTGATCGGCACGCCGCGAAATGCCTCCGGTAGGGCATCCTCATTGACACGCTGACGAACACCGGCAAAAATGACGATGGCAATGGTGAATCCTGCCGCCGCTGAAAATCCATAAAAGGTGGAATATAAGAAGTTTCCGTCGCAAAGATCGTTGCCGATCATGTTGTTTGCCGCGCCCAAGACGGCGCAGTTGGTGGTAATCAGCGGTAGATAGATGCCGAGTGATTTATAAAGCGACGGAAGCATCTTTTTGAGCATCATTTCGATGAGTTGGACGAGCGCAGCGATGACCAAAATAAATACGACGGTCTGTAAATATTCATATCGCCCCCTTAACATGAAATGGAAGATGCAGAAGGTGACAGCATTTGAAATGGTCATCACGAAGGTGACCGCCAATCCCATCCCCAGTGCTGTTGCGGGTTTGGAAGAAACGCCGAGAAAGGGGCAAATTCCCATGGTTTCGACATAAACATAGTTTCCGACCAGTGCAACAGTCAGAAAAATGACGATTAAATCACCGATCATTGGACATCATCCTCCGTTGCCGAACATTTTTCTTGCCGATTTTTTTGGGAGAATCGCTTTTTAAAATATTGGAAAAGTGCGATGAGACACCCGAGGACAATAAATGCTCCTGCCGGGGTTGAAAGCATCTCAATCGGCGTGTACCATTTTCCAAAGATGGTTAAGGAGAAGAGTTTTCCGCTTCCGAAGAGTTCTCTGATTGCGCCGAGGGATAACAGAGCAAGCGTGAAACCCGTTCCCATTGCCAACCCGTCAATGACGGAAGGCAACGGCTTGTTTTTGGAGGCATATGCTTCTGCACGAGCAAGAATAACACAGTTGACCACGATCAGCGCCAAGAATGCGCCAAGACTTGCAGCAATGTCCGGTAGGTATGCGTTCATTAGCATCTGAACGATGGTTACAAAACCGGATATGATCACGATGTAGCAGGCAATGCGCACTTCCGATGGAATGAATTTTCGAAGCACGGAGATCAGCAGATTTGAGCAGGTCAAGACGACAGTGACTGCCAAACCCATTGCGAGGGAATCTGTTGCCGAAGTGGTGACAGCCAAAGAAGCACACAGTCCGAGAACCTGCACAAAAAGCGGATTTTTTTCAAGAATTCCTTCTTTAAACTGCTTTAAGACCCCTTTAATACTCATTTGTCTCCCCTCCTTTCAGTGTATCAAATGCAAGAAGTGCGGTACGTATGGCATTGTTTAAAGCTGTACTTGTTCTGGTACTGCCGGAAATGAACGCAACGTCCTTGTCGGGTTCGATATTAGAAAGGGTGTGACCGATATAATTTTCGCGGTAATAGTCATCAGAAAGAACATAAGATGCCTTTGCAGGCGTTTCGTTGTTGACGATTGTAGAAATCCCGCGCACTGTACCGTCAAGGTTGACTGCGATTAACATTTCAATGGTGTTCTTATAAGCACCCTTACCGATGACATCAAAACAGTATCCGACATCTGTGTGATCTATTGTAACTTTGTAGATCTTTTTGACTGAGCCGACGGCAGAGCCAGCCGTAAGATCGCGGTTTTCGAGTGACAATTCTTCTGCAATACAGCCCTCTCCAAAGAAAGATATCATACTGTTGTTCAGACTTTCCCTGGTGTGTAATTCAATCTGCGGAGCGGTCAATGCATTTACTATAGCCAACACTGCTACGGTTACGGTAGAGATGAGCAAAAGCGGAAACGCGATCCTAATGATATTTTTTACATTTTTCACTGATTTTCCCCCTTTGCTTTCTTTTTTCTGAAAGTCCCGAACGGGCGTGGAACGGTGATCTTATCAATATAGTATACCAAGAGATTCATGGTAAGAATAGCATAGGAAGCGCCTTCGGTGTTTGCATAATAGCGAACCAGTACCGTTAAAATACCACACCCGACGCCAAAGATCATTCGCCCCTTTTTGGTGATCGGACAGGTCACATAGTCTGTTGCCATAAAGACTGCAGCCAGCATCAGTCCCCCAGATAACAGATGCGCCAAGGTATAACCTAAGTCAAAGCGGGTAAAGCCGTTGGCAGGCAGGAGAAAGGTGATCGCTGCAACCGTTCCGAGATATGTTACCGGGATATGCCAACTGATGACCTTGCGGATCAGTAGATATGCAAAACTGATAAGGATCAGAAATGCCGATACCTCACCGATCGTGCCGGACTCATTGCCGATAAACATCTCAAAAAGAGTGTCTTGCGAAACGGTATGGTTTTGGATGTCCGGCGCGATCGCCAACGAGAGCGGAGTAGCGGTGGAATAAACGCTTGGTCTGACGTAATTTTCAAACAGCCCGAGTTTGGGAAGCACAGCAGGGATGGACATGGCGGAAGAAAAGGACGCCAGCATGGCGGCGCGTCCCGCCAGCGCCGGGTTGACAAAATTCTTTCCGAGCCCTCCGAAAAGCATTTTTACGACAATAATTGCAAAAAATGCGCCAAAAATCGGCATCCACAAGGGAATATCTGTCGGCATGTTGTAAGCAAGCAGAATACCGGTTACCACAGCCGAGAGGTCGCCGACTGTGCACGGCTTTTTCAAAAGGAGGGTATACAAGAATTCAAACAAAACAGATGAAAGGACACTGACCAGTGTAACGGTCAGTGCGCGCATTCCAAAATTGTAACATCCCCAGATTAGAAGCGGTATCAGCGCAATGATGACATCCAACATGATTCTTGCAGTGGTATGATCGCTATGCATGTGAGGAGAGGGCGCAACGGTCAAAAGATGCGGGGAAGATTGCTCTTGTGTCATTTGCTTTTCTCCTTTACAGCATTTTCTGCGGCTTTTTTCTTTTGTTTTTCGAGAATTTTGTTCTTGGAAGAGCGGATATATTGCGTCAGTTCGAGGCGTGCAGGGCAGTTGTAGGAGCAAGTACCGCATTCTACACAGGATGTGACGTTCAGTCGCTCGCAAGCATCCAGATCATGTTTGACGGTCTTGATATACAAATCCCGTGGCATCAAGTGCATGGGGCAATTCTCTACGCATCTACCGCAACGGATGCATTCGGAGCGTTGTAAATGTCCCTTCTTTTCATAACGGTCGGAAAAGGCAAGAATGGCAGAGCACCCCTTGCTGACAGGTGCATCAATGTCCCACTGTGCAAATCCCATCATCGGTCCTCCGGAAATAAGTTTTACGATCTGTTCGGGTGTACCTCCGCAGAAACGGATCAGGTCTGAAAAGGGCGTGCCGATCGGACAAAGAAGATTTGAGGGCTTTTTTATGGCATCGCCGTCCACGGTAACGATTCGTTCAACGAGCGGCATACCGGTAGTGAAAGCATTATAAATGGCGGCACAGGTCTCGGCATTGAAAATGACACAGCCGATGTCTGCCGGCAGTTTTCCTTGCGGCAATTCCATTCCTGTCAAAGCATAGATGAGTTGTCTTTCATCACCTTGCGGATATTTGGTCTTCATGATGCAGATCCGTATCATTTCGGGTGGATATTCGAGCGCGGCGATCTTCCTAGCCGCATCCATCTTGTTGTCTTCGATGGCAATCACAGCAGAGCGTAGGGAGAGTGCCTTGAGGAGGATTTTGACGCCACCGACGATCTGTTCTGGGTGCTCAAGCATCAATCGGTGGTTAGCTGTGATATAAGGCTCGCATTCAGCACAGTTGATGATTAGCCTTTCTGCCTTGCCAATGGCGGAAGCAATCTTTGCATATGTTGGGAACGTTGCACCGCCCATACCGGCAATGCCTGCATTTTTGATGCGTTCAATGATCTCATCAGGGGTCAGTTCCCCGATTGCCTTTTCGCAGGGGGTGACAGAGGAGTGAATACGCTCTTCAAAGTCATTTTCGATCACAACGGTCTGCACGGCGACGCCCATGGCGTTGTTGACAGAGCGGATCTCGTTGACGGTTCCGGAGATCGGAGCGTGTACAGGGCATCCAAGACCTTGATCCACTTGACCGATGAGCTGACCTTTGTCTACCTTATCTCCAACCTTTACAAGAGGGGTACAGTGTGCTCCGATGTGCTGAGACATTGGAATATAGACCGTCTTGGGAGGAGCAATCGATGTGGTTGCGCACTTTTTTGTGTTTTTGTGTTCATTCAATTTGTATCCGCCTATGAAGGTGAAGGACAAGGTCATCACACTCCTTTTGTATATGTTGTATGTGAACCAAGTATAATATATATAATGATTATAAAGCATTTTGATAGAAATAGCAATAGATTTTTTAAAAAAAGAGAAAGGCTGACAGGCTTTTTTAACAAGATGTAAAGATTATCTTGAGCAAGGTTGAAAAACATGTGGATTATGTGATAACAGACTGAATTTTTTTATTCGTTATTCAAAATGTGTTGACAAAAGGAAAAAAATAGGGTAGAATACAAGTAGTACAAATGTAAACAGTCGTATCGAATTCTTTTTGAAAGGAAATCAAGACAATGGCAGATAAAAGAATACTTGTGATTGACGATGACAATAGCATCGGTGAATTGTTGCGTCTTTATCTTGAGAACGAAGGATATGAAGTAAAGATCGCCCACAATGGTATTGATGGGTTCGCTATGTTTAAGGGTTGTGATCCCGATTTGGTGCTTCTTGACATCATGCTTCCCGGAAAAGACGGCTGGGAAGTTTGCAGGCAGATTCGTGAAGTTTCCTCTAAGCCGGTGATCATGATCACCGCTAAAGGAGATGTTTTTGATAAGGTATTGGGCTTAGAACTCGGTGCGGACGATTTCGTTGTGAAACCGTTTGATATGAAGGAACTTTCCGCAAGAGTGAAAGCTGTTCTCAGACGTACGAACAGCAGAGACAGCGATCGGAATTCCAATGTGATCAAATTTGATAATTTAGAGATCAACATGGAGGAATACACTCTGAAACTGAAGGGGAAGGCAATCGATATTCCCCCGAAGGAACTGGATCTGATCCACTATCTTGCTTCCAACTACAACCGTGTGTTCACAAGAGATCAACTCCTCGATAAGGTTTGGGGGTATGATTTTGCAGGTGACTCCAGAACGGTCGATGTTCATATCAAGAGATTGCGTGAAAAGTTAGAAGGCGCATCCGATAAATGGGTACTCAAGACCGTTTGGGGAGTAGGCTACAAATTTGAATTGCTTGACTAAACAAAAGAGGGGATGCTTCACGACGGTGCGGCATCCCTCTATCTTCTTTGGAGGGTGGAAATACGATGTTTAAGAGTGTGTTCAGTAGATATCTGATCAGTTTTGTCTTGATCTTTGTGTTGAGTTTTCTCTGCTTTGGTGGGATCATTTACGGTTATGTGTCGGACTATGCCAAGGGAGAAGCTATCAGCAGTGTTCGTACCGCTTCTTATTCTGCGAAGATCATGTTGGACAAAATGTATGAAAACTACTTTTCAGGGGGAGAAAACCGTACTTATGCCGGATTTTTTTCTCAGAACAGAGATGAGATCAAGGCATCGCTCGGTGGATACTCCACCTTTACCGATGTGGAGATTCTGGTTTTAAATGCGGAAAACGAGGTCATTGCCGTTGCCACCAAAGGAGATCTTCTCGGTGTGAGATTGGCGGACGACTTTTATAAGGGGGAATTTACCTCCAAGAAAAAAACAGCGGTGGAAGGTCTGGATGCCGAAAAAATTTATTACAGTACCATCGCCCTGTCCGGTAGTGAACGCTTTTATGTCTTGGTATATAATACCATCGACACCGAAGCGGAAATTTTGGCACAATTGCTGAAGGCATTGTTTGCTTCTGCAATGGTGGTCTTTCTTTTCGGGTTTGCAGCCTGCTATATCATCAGTGTGCGGATGATTGCACCGCTTCGTGATATGAGCATTGCTGCCAAAAAATTTGCATTGGGCGATTTTTCGGCGCGTGTTGAAGTAAAGGGGGAGGACGAGATCGCAGAGCTTGCCACTGCCTTCAACGGTATGGCGCAGTCGCTCGGCGAACTGGAGGAACAGAGAAGCACCTTCCTTGCTAATATTTCACACGATCTGCGTACACCGATGACTTCTATTTCCGGCTTTATTGACGGCATTCTCGACGGTACGATCAAGGAAAGTGAGCAGAAACGTTATCTTGAGATTGTCAGTACCGAGATCAAACGACTTTCCCGGTTGGTACGTACTCTTTTGGAGGTCTCTAAGATCGATGCCGGTGTGAGAAAATTCAATATGATTGATTTTGATGTCGCGGAAATGGCGATCATGATCTTATTCTCGTTTGAGAATCAGATCGACTCCAAAAAGCTGAATGTCGATTTTGACAGCGAAGAGCATATGTATGTCAAAGCAGATAAAGACGCGATCCATCAGGTGCTGTATAACCTTATCGACAACGCTGTGAAATTCTCAAAGGAACAGGGTACTTTGCGTATTTCTGTAAAAAAATCGGATAAATCGGTAAAGATCGAAGTATATAATGAAGGCGCGGGGATTCCGAAGGAAGATTTGCCGTACGTCTTTGACCGCTTTTATAAGGCAGACAAAAGCAGAGGACTTGATAAAGGCGGTACGGGATTGGGATTATTCATTTCGAAAGCGATCGTGCAGGCGCACGGTGAAATGCTTTGCGTTGAGAGCGAACAGGGTCAATTTTGCAAATTCTACTTTACACTTCCGATCGGAACGGTAACGAAAAAAGCAAAAAACAAAGAGTGACTTTGTAAAAGTATAGAGATTTCAAGCGCTTAGTGCGATCTTTTAAATGCTTTGCGAAATTTATGCGATCTAACAAAAAAGCAATGTCGCAAAAGCGAAAGAAACGGTCATAAAAATGAGCAACTGCCAATGGTACACATGCCTTGGCAGTTGTTTTTTGAAATGTGTTTTGATTTTGAGATACAGCGTGGGATATCAAAAAGCGGATGATAGACGATTCATAAATCAAACAGCTTTTTCTGCGGCGACACGCAATTTCTCCACAGCGAGGGCAATGTCGGGTTTGCCGTAGACTGCGGAACCGGCAACGAAAATTTCCGCACCCGCGGCAGCCGCAACACCGATCGTATCGACGGTGATGCCTCCGTCAACCTCTATGGGAATATTGATGTTTTCTCTTACGAGTATTTCCTTGACTGCGGTGATATTCCTGACTGCTTCGTAAATGAAGGTCTGCCCGCCAAACCCGGGTTCAACGGTCATGATCAAGATCATATCCAAAAGAGGAAGATAGCGTTCAAGAAGAGATGGATCTGTTTTCGGCTTAATGGAAATGCCGACCTTTGCACCGCTTTCACGGATGGCAAGCAGGGTTTTTTCAACATCGGAACAAGCCTCAAGGTGGACAGTAATAATGTCTGCACCGGCATCTTTGAAGGACTTTATATAGCGGATCGGTTCGTTGATCATCAAGTGCACATCAAAAACTTTATCACTAAAAGGGCGGATCGCTTTGATGATCGGGGGACCGAACGTCAGGTTCGGAACGAACATTCCGTCCATGACATCAATATGAATGTATTCGGCGCTTGTCTTTCCTGTTGTCGCGATCTCTTCGCCGAATTTTGAAAAATCGCAGGATAAAACCGAAGGAGCAATAATGACCATGAGACCCTCCTTTAATTGATCTTTTCTATTATACAAACAGCGTGCGCAGCGATACCCTCCAGTGCACCTGTGAATCCGAGCCCTTCTTCTGTCGTCGCCTTGACAGAGATTTGCTCGGGGGTGATATCTAAAGCTTTGGCGATGTTATTTCGCATATCCGGAATATGCGGCGCCATTTTTGGATTTTGTGCCAAAATGGTCGAGTCGATATTGACGATTGCGTAACCCTTTTCTTTTAACACCTCTGCCACTTTTTTTGTAAGGAACAGGCTGTCAATGTCGAGAAAGGCTTCATCGTTGTCAGGAAACAACTTTCCGATATCACCGAGTGCCGCTGCGCCGAGAAGTGCGTCCATGATGGCGTGCGCTAGCACGTCTGCATCCGAATGTCCGTCCAAGCCGAATGCGTACGGTATATTTACCCCGCCGATAATCAATTTTCTGCCTTCTTTCAGCTTGTGCACATCATAGCCGTGCCCGATACGAAGATTTGTCATCTGTTTTCTCCTTTTTCTCTGTGAAGCAAGATTGCTTCCGCAATTGCAAGATCGGTCTGTTCCGTGATTTTGATGTTTTCTCTTCCGCAGTTGATCAGTGTACAGCCGAAACCTGCGTGTTCCGCAAGAGAACAGTCATCCGTTCCTTCGAACCCTTCTTCCGATGCAGTATAAGCGGCGGCACGGTAGAGGTCGGTGTAAAAGATCTGTGGGGTCTGCATATACCAAAGATCCTTTCTCTGCGGCTGCCCCTCTGTCTTGGTCTTCCCGTGTTCGTCTGCCAACTTCACTGTGTCCACGGCGGGGCAGGCGGCGGAGGCACATTTGTTTTTATAGGCGGCAAGAAAGACTTCTCCGATCTGCTCCGGTGTGATAAGACAACGCGCCGCATCATGAATGGCAATGTAATCGGCATCTTGCGAAATGGCTTTCAGACCGTTTAAAGCAGACTTCTGTCTGGTTTCTCCGCCGATAACGGCGTGTTTGAATTTTTGAATTCCCGTCTGCCTTGCTATTTCCGAAAAGGCGGCGATATCTTGTTCTTGACAAACGAGAATGATCTCATCACAATACAGACACTGGTCGAACGCTTCCATTGCACGTGCAAGAACGGTCTTTCCGGCGAGCGTTACGATCTGTTTTTTGACTCCCTTCATTCTGCTTGACATGCCTGCTGCCAAAATGACGGCGGAAAATTTTCTTTTTCTTGTGAGGTACATTTTGTGCTCCTGTATTCTTGCTTCTTGCATAAAGTATACCACGTTTTCTTTCGAAAAGCAAGGCTAAAGAAAAACATTTTTTACTTTCCTTTTGCTTCGGTTTTTTCTGATTTTCCCGAAAAAATCTGTCGCGGCATATTGAAATTTCCCTTACTGTATGATATAATACAAATATAATACCTTTCAACATGTAGTGTGCGCGCTGAAGTTGAAGAAGGCATGAAAATGTTCGACACTTTTAAAAGTGGACGGCTGATTACCAATGTGCCATGAGAGGAATGAGTGTAATATGCAAGCGGTTTTGAATTACCTTTTACAAGTTATTTCCGATTTTTTTTCGGAGATCTGGTTGCTGATCACTTCGGCAAGTTATACCGATCTTTTCGATGTTTTGTTGGTGGCGTTTTTGCTTTTTTATGCGTTCACTTTCATTCGGGATAAACGTGCCGGCAAACTGATCATTGGCATTTTTGTTTTGCTTCTTTTAGAGGTGTTGGCGTATGCGTCCGGACTTAGCACAGTCAAATTCTTACTCGGAAATTTCTTTGAGGTAGGAATGATCGCTTTGATCATTCTTTTTCAGCCGGAACTTCGTTCGGCGTTGGAAAAGGTGGGCAGCGAACCGCTCAAAGGGTTGAGGATGATCGGTGATAAAAACGGAGCATCGCGCGTTACGGCGATGATTGGGGATGTTTGCGATTCTACTTGTCAAATGTCCAAAGAGAAGACAGGTGCATTGATCGTTATTGAACGCAAGACCAGATTGGGTGAATACATCAACAGCGGCACGGTTATTAATGCCGATGTTTCTTCGCCGATGATCGAAAACATATTTTTTAAAAATGCGCCTCTCCATGACGGTGCGCTGATTATTCGAGGAAACAGGATCCATGCCGCCGGATGCTTTCTTCCGCTTTCCGACAACGATGATTTCAAGGATCTCGGCACCAGACATCACGCGGCAGTGGGCGTAACAGAAGTAAGCGACGCTATTGTGATCGTGGTTTCCGAACAGACAGGCAACATTTCTGTTGCCATTGACGGTAAATTAAGACGGAATCTTGATTATGTCAAACTCAAGAATTTTCTCACATCTTTGCTGATTGAGGCGGACGGCGCGGACAAATCGCCAAAGAACGGCAGAAAAGGGAAGAAAACGCAGAAAAAATGCGCCGAACAGGCAGTGTCGGCAGTTTCCGAGAGAAAGGGCGGTACGCAAGATGGCGAATAAAACAGTTGCGGTCTACGACACTGAGGAATTTGAAAATAACGGAATTACCGATGCCATTACCACCGAAAAGGGCAGAAGATCGGTGTTACTGCCGTTAATCCTATCTCTGATCGCAGCAGTCGGACTTTGGCTGTTTGTGCTTGGAAGCAACAATACCGTTTCCGATGTTCAGATCGATGTGTTGGGCACGGAGCAATTGATGGGAAGCAATTTTTCGGTGGGGGCGATCGATCCGCCGGTGGTGGATATGGTGCTTCGCGGAGATGCCGCCGCCATCAGCCGCATCAAAAAAGACAAAACACTGATTGCCGCTTCGGTAAATGTATACGGAACCCCCTCCGACCGTGTGGGCAGTTATATTTTCGGCGAGGGCGAGACGGTTAAAGAGGGAAAATACACTGTCACACTGGATATACGTCTTCCGGATGGTGTGGAATGTTCCTCCAAAACGGTTGAGGTGACGATTGTGCCCTCCGCTTCTGTGGTGTTTGACAAGACCGAGATCATTATTGATAAAACGAATTACTCTTTTGCCAACGGATTTTCCCTCGCCGGCGAGACGGTCAATAATCAAACGGTGACTGTGATCGGCGATCAGGAGACTGTTTCCGCGATCGATCATATTACGCTGAACATCGACTGGCTGAAGGACATCGCAGGAGATGTGGATGCAATGGTCGTGCCGGTTGCGTATGATATGTACGGTGGGAAGATCGATTCTCGGTTTTTGCGCTTTGAGCCGGAACAGGTGAGTGTTTCTATTTCGGTAAACAGAAAAAAGACGGTGTCTTTGGCGCTGATGCAATCGCCAAGCGATCGGAACAGCTACCAACTTTCGACAGATACTGTGACATTGTTTGGTCCTGCCTCTTATGTGGATCTGTTGTCGGATGTGCTGTATATCAACGAGGATCAAGATTTTGAAGAACAACCGGAGATTGCTCCCATTTATACTGTAGATGCAACTTCCTTTGGTGGAAAACTTCGCTTTTGCGACAATGAAACGGACACTTTGATCAAGACGATGAAGATCGAAGTCACGCAAACGACCAAAACGGTCGAACAAAGTATTTTGATTCCGTTGGAGGATCTGCAAATCAAGACCACGGAAGATTATGACTGCGTGGTACACACCTCGCTTGTTGAATTGCAGTTTAGGTATATTGCTACGACAGAGAGCGTTGTTGCGTCGGATATACTGCTGTACCTTGATCTTTCCGAATTGAGAGAAGGAACGCATTTGCTGACGCCGGCAGTGTTTTTTAAAAGCGGTATTGACGCGAAGGATATAGAGATCATCTACAAAGGAACGGTTGAGGTCACCTTGACCGTCGAAACCGCAAAGGAAGTTTAAATGCAGATCATTCTTCGGAACATTCGGCTTGATTACAGAGAACCGCGGGAAGAAGCGCTTGTTGTTGCGCGCAAAAAACTGAGGCATTGCGGGATCGCCCCAACGGTTCTTGCGGTATACAAACGTTCGGTCGATGCGCGCAAGAAGGACGCTGTCAAGTTCGTTTATTCGGTTTTGGCTGAGGTTCAAGGAAAAGTGCGTGACTCCGTGCTTGAAAAATGCGATGCCATTCCGTTTTGTGCGCCGTCCGGCTTTCCGGAATGCGGTAATGAACCGCTTTCAGCGCGTCCGTTGGTCGTGGGTTTCGGTCCGTGTGGTATGTTTGCCGGCTTAGCACTTGCGCAAAAGGGATATCGCCCGATCGTTATCGAGCGGGGACAGGATGTTGCAACGCGACAGAAAAAGGTAAAAGATTTCCTTGAAAAGGGAATACTGGATGAGAATTGTAATATTCAGTTTGGGGCAGGCGGCGCAGGCACTTTTTCGGATGGAAAACTGGTCACACGCGTAAATGATCCTATGGGTACGTTAGTCCTTGAAACACTCTATCGTTTCGGCGCGCCTGAGAGCATCTTGACACTTGCCAGACCCCATATCGGTACGGATATGTTGGCGGCGGTCGTGGAAAATATCAGAAATGAGATCGAGCATCTCGGTGGAGAAGTTCTGTTCGGCAGACGGCTTGAGAGTTTGCGAACAGACCTTTCCGGAAGGGTGATTGCCGTACGGACGGATAACGGGGAAATACCTTGCGGTGCAGTTGTGCTAGCTGTTGGTCACAGTGCTCGAGACAGTTATCGGATGCTGTGCCGTGATGGTTATCAACTGGTCGCTAAAGATTTTTCGGTGGGTGTACGTGTTGAGCACCTACAGGAAGATATCGACAGAGCGCTTTATGGGGACGCTGATATCTCTCTACTAGGTCATGCTGAATACAGTCTTTCCTACAGAGAAGGAGAACGCGGGGTGTATAGTTTTTGTATGTGCCCCGGCGGCACGGTTGTATGCGCATCCTCCGAGGAAGGAGGACTTGTGGTAAATGGAATGAGCAATTATCGGCGAAACGGCAGAAATGCGAATGCGGCTATTGCGGTTTCGGTCTTAAAAGAGGATTACGGCAACGATCCGATGAAAGCGATCGCTTATCAGCGTGCTATAGAGATTGCCGCATATAAAGGAGCTGGTGGCGGATATCGCGCACCGATGCAAACGCTCGGCAATTTTCTTGAAGGAAAAAAAGGCGGTATATCGAAAACCGTGACCCCGACCTTTAGAGACGGTGATTTTCTGACGGAGGCATCTCTTGCGGACATCTTGCCCGTACATGTGACGGAATTTTTAAAAAAAGGTTTTCCGCAGTTCGAAAAGAGTATCAGAGGATACAATAATCCAGATGCCGTTTTGACCGGTGTTGAAACAAGAACCTCAGCACCGTTGCGCATTTTAAGAGAGGACACCTTGACTGCGCCGGGACACGACAATCTTTATCCGGCAGGCGAAGGGGCAGGATATGCGGGGGGGATCACCTCGGCGGCAATAGATGGTCTAAGGGTTGCTTCGGCGATCATTGCTCGGTATAAGCCGTGATGGGAAAGGAATAGCATATGATACAAACCGGAACGGTGGTGGATGTCACCGACAAAGATATGTTGATTGTTTCGGTTCGCCGATGTTCCGAATGCAACGGATGTCATACTTGTACGGGGTGCAAAGGATCAGTCGGAGATGCCGACTCGGCGGTGATGGTCAGTGCGTACAACAAATGTCATGCGAGAATCGGTGATAAGGTGGAACTGGAAACTTCTTCTGCATTATTTTTGCTTTATGCATTTTTGGTATTTTTGTTCCCGTTTCTTCCTGCGACGGCGGGTTATCTGATAGCCGACTGTTTGACAGAGGGAGAAGCAATCCCGATCATTACGGCGTTTGTGTTGTTGATCGCCGCATTTCTCGTTTTGCGGCTGATGGTTGACCGCAAAGCGGCAAAACACTGTGTCTGCACCGCTGTGCGCGTTATTTAGTGTATAGTTATTTAGTTATTTGATCTTTACTCGGAAAGGAGCTTCAAAAAATGCAGTTTCAAACGGCTGTTACCGCGGAATTCAGACACCACGAACGCGTTGTTGCTTTGTCCGAGGCGCTTGATATTCCACCGCTATTGGCGGCATTGCTCGTTCTGCGAGGACAGGATACTGTTTTGTTGGCAAGATCTTTTTTAGATCCGAATGCTTCGCTTTTGCACGATCCTTTTCTCTTAAAGGATATGGACAAAGGGGCAAAGCGCGTGGCGGATGCGGTTTTGAACAAAGAAAAGATACTCATTTACGGTGACTACGACGTTGATGGTATCAGTTCGACTGCGCTTTTGTACCGATTTTTCAAGAGTTACGATATTCCGGTCTTATACAAACTACCCGACAGATTTAGCGAAGGTTACGGCATTTCAATAAAGGCGTTGGAGGAGTTAAAAAATGAAGAGATTGATCTGATCGTCACGGTCGATACCGGAAGCACGGCAACAAATGAGATCGCGCATGCGTTGTCGCTCGGTTATGAAGTGGTGGTTACCGATCACCATGAATGCAAAGAAGAACTGCCGATCTGTACGGCAGTGATCAATCCTATGCGCTCTGATTGCACCTATCCTTTTAAAGGTCTTGCGGGGGTGGGAGTCGCGTTCAAACTGGCAGAAGCGGTCGAACGGTTACTTCATCCGAAAATAGAGACGGCAGAGGTGCTCGAGCGGATGGCGAAGGATTATTTTCCGTTTGTTACCCTCGGAACCGTAGCGGATGTGATGCCTCTTACCGATGAAAACAGATACATCGTGCAAAAAGGACTGGCATTGATTCCGGGGTGCGACAATCCCGGTATTCGTTCGCTGTGTACGCTGACAAATAAAGGCAAAATGCCGGACAGTGTGACTGCAACAACGGTTGGTTATATTCTTGCTCCGCGGATGAATGCGGCAGGCAGAATGGGGAGTGCGGTCAGGGCCTTGGAGTTGTTGCTATCCGATTTGCCGGTGGAGGCGGATGTTATTGCAGATGAACTTTGCAGGTATAATGTTTGCCGTCAGAGGGAAGAAACACTGATCATGGCAGAGGTCAGCGCGTTGTTGGATACTCATGAATTTGATCGCGATCCTGTACTGGTGCTGTCGGGGGACTGCTGGCATCAAGGGGTGATCGGGATCGTGGCATCGCGTGTAGCGGAACAAACCGGAAAGCCAACGATCCTTTTGACCTTCAATGGAGATGAAGGAAAAGGATCGGGCAGAAGTATACCGGGGGTTAATTTGGTAGAATTGTTGACTGCCTGCGGAGATCTTTTGATAAAATACGGCGGTCATGATATGGCGGTTGGACTTTCAATTGATAGAAGCGCCATTCCCGACTTTAAAAAAGCGATCAACGATGTCTATCGCGCAACGGCGCACCCGATTGTTTCGCAGACTATTACCGTTGATGCGGAGCCGTTGCCGCAGGAATTGAACGTTTCTTTGGCTGATGCTTTGGCCAAGTTAGAGCCTTGCGGATGTGGCAATACCGCCCCGATATTTTTGATGCGGGATGCAGTGGTTGCAGATGTGATCGCACTCTCAGGTGGTAAACATAGCAAAGTGACAGTGGAAAAGGATGGCGTCAGACACACCGTGCTTATGTTCGGTCAGTCGACAGACACGTTTCCCGTTGCTCTTTGTGGGAGGGCAGATCTTCTTTACAGCCTGTCGGTTAATGAATATTACGGCAGATGCACGATCCAGCTTCTTGCCAAAGGACTTTATCCTATTAAGGATGAAAAGGAAAAACAATTACTTGAAGCACTCCTTCAAAAAGATCTTGATCTTCTTTCGGTGGTGGTTTGCCCACCGCGGCAAGCGTTTGAGGCAGTGTATAGGCAGTTCGTACTGATGGTAAAATCGGGCATCAAACGATGTTCCGTACCGTATAAAGCGTCACTGTTGCCGAAAAAGCAAACAGTATTTCAATACATGATCGCTTGCGAGGTCTTTAAAGAACTCGGGTTGATCTTTTATGATTACAGTGCCAAGGATCAGATCCTAAACGGGCTGACTGCAGATCTTGATAAGCATGTCGACCTTGCGGATTCGCAAATCTATAGGGCGCTTAGAAAAGAGTAAACAATGTACCAAGCTATTGACGGATTATTAAAATCTCTTTCTGAAAACGAACGCAGTTACGATATCGGAAAGATCCAAAAAGCATATGAATTTGCTGCAAAGGTGCATGACGGACAGTTCAGAGTCAGTGGTGAACCATATGTTTCTCATCCCATTGCCGTGGCGGAGATCGTAGCGGGACTGGGACTTGATACCGATTCGATCTGCGCGGCACTTCTCCATGATACGGTTGAGGACTGCGATGGTGTGACTGTTGATATCATCAAACAGCAGTTTGGCAGTTCGGTAGCAATGTTGGTGGATGGATTAACCAAACTTGACCAGATCCCTTTTGCTGACAAGGAAGAGCAAGAGATGGAGAATTTGCGCAAGATGTTCCTTGCCATGTCAAAGGATGTCCGCGTTATTTTTATCAAACTCTGTGACAGACTGCATAACATGCGTACCTTGCAGGCAAAGCCGGAAAATAAAAGAAGAGTCACTGCTCTTGAAACAATGCAGGTCTATGCACCCCTTGCACATCGACTCGGTATGCAAAAAGTCAAGCAAGAACTGGAGAAATTATCGCTTTCCTATCTTGATCCGATCGGATATCAAGAAGTCAGAAACGATATTGAGCGTCGATATGGACTGAATATTGATTTTCTTCGTAAGGCGACAGACCAGATCGAAGACAAACTGAAGGAACTGGGCTATGACTTTTTGATGGAGGGACGCGTTAAATCGGTCTACAGTATTTACAAGAAGATGTATGAGCAGGGCAAGAGTTTTGATGAGATCTACGACTTCTATGCACTGCGCGTGATCACCAATACCGAACTTGAATGTTATACGGTGTTGGGAATCATTCACGATATGTTTAAGTCTATTCCCGGACGATTTAAGGACTACATCTCTACACCTAAGCCGAACATGTACCGTTCTCTTCATACGACAGTGATCGGCAGGGACGGTATTCCTTTTGAGGTGCAGATCCGAACTAAGGAGATGCATCAGGTTGCGGAATACGGTATTGCCGCGCACTGGAAGTATAAATCCAAGAGCAATGAAAGCAAAGAAGATCTCGACAAGAAGCTTGAATGGATTGCCAAGATCGTCGAAGGAGACGAATATGTCAAAGACCCTGACGAGTTTTTACGTTCTTTGAAGATAGACCTCTTCCATGACGACATTTTCGTGTTTACTCCGAAGGGAGACGTGATCACTCTGCCGGTCGGTGCGAATGTGATCGATTTTGCTTACGCTATTCATTCGGCAGTCGGTAACAAGATGATCGGTGCAAAGATCAACGGTGCCATTGCGCCCATTGATACAGAACTTGAAAACGGTCAGATCGTGGAGATCATTACTTCCGGCAACACCAAAGGTCCAAGCCGTGACTGGTTGAAGCTGGTGAAGACCGCTGAAGCGCGTAATAAGATCAGACAGTGGTACAAAAAGGAAAAACGCACCGAAAATATTGCTGTTGGCAAAGCAGAGATTGATAAAGAGTTCAAGCGTTACGGCAAGCCTTGCAGTGAAACGCTGAAAAACGAGATTGTAGGAAATGTCGGTTCGAGACTGGGCATCCACACGCCGGAAGACGCATATGCTATGATCGGTTACGGCGGACTGACCGTGCAAAAGATCTCCATTCGCTTGCATGATGAGTATGAGCGGCTTTTAGCGCAGGAAGAACCGGTCGTGCCGGTTACCGTAGAAAAGGTGGAAGTCAAGCCACGTAAGAGCAAGAACGGCGGCGTTATTGTCGACGGCAACGAAGGTTGTGCGGTAAAATTTGCAAAATGCTGTAATCCTCTGCCGGGGGATAAGATTATCGGGTTTATTACCAAGGGCTACGGCATTTCGATACACAAACGTGATTGCCCGAATGTCATCAGCAATCTATATAAGGACGACATGACAGATCGATTCGTTACAGCCCATTGGGAGAATAATCCTGCGGAATTGACCGGCACATTTGAAGCTCACATTCAGGTATTTGCGGAAAATCGAATGACGTTGATCGCGGATCTGACCGCGGCTCTTGCGGAAATGCGCGTATCACTGCATCAGATCTCCACGCAGAGCAAAGGACAGGATGATATCATCGTAAATCTGATGGTCGGATGCAAGGATGTTTCGCATTTTGAATCGATCATTTCAAGGCTCAAAAACATCTCAAGAGTCATGAAAGTGACAAGAGGATACACTTAAAAAAGACAGAGTAGGTAATAAATATGCAAGCAGTATTACAAAGAGTAACATCTGCCATGGTGTCGGTAGACGGCAAGGTAGTCGGATCGTGCGGCGATGGCTTTTTCATCCTGTTGGGCGTTTTTGAAGGAGATGAAAAGAAGGACGCCGAACTTCTCGCGGGAAAGATTGCAAAGTTGCGCGTCTTTAAGGATGAAAACGGCAAAATGAACAGATCCGTCAATGATATCGGAGGTTCGGTTTTGGTTGTCTCGCAATTTACCCTTTGTGCTAATTATGTTCATGGTAACCGCCCGGATTTTCTTTCGGCGGCAAAGCCGGATTACGCAAACAGGATGTATGAATATTTCACCTCTCTTATGCGTAATCTTGTATCCGGGACAGTCGAAACAGGTATCTTTGGAGCGGATATGAAGATCGAAAGCCATTTGGATGGTCCGGTAACCATTTTAATGGACAGCAACATGTTAAAAAAGAATAAAGCTTGAAAGACGTTTTTCAAGTATTTCGCAATGTTAAGGAAGCTTTCGCAACGCGAAAGTTACGGTCATAAAGTAAAAATGAAACTAACTATCGAAGGCGATATCAATATCAGTTATGTACAGAATCTTTGCTTGATCTTTTTTCCCGGTTCAAAGTTTTCTGAAAATCAGGAAACGACAGAAGATACACCCAAAGCGTTTGTACGCATTACAAAAGAAGAAAACGGCTGTCGTGCTTATGTTCGTTTGGAGGTTGGCGATCGGGCGGAGGAGGGAAATTCTTTCGTCGCTTTTGATCCGCTGTACAGTGCGCACAACACCGAACAGATTGCGGTTGGAACGGCTTTTTACGATGCGGGTTCCAGACTGATCAAATATAATCCACCATGGGGCATTCTCACCGGTATTCGTCCCGGGAAGATCGCAACCAGATTGTATGGGGAATTGGGTACGAAAACGGCGGTCAAAAAGGCTTTAACAAGGGACTACCTTCTCAGTCCCAAAAAAGCACAACTGATCACCAACGTTTCCTGGACTGAACAAAAGATTCTTCAAAAATACAAAAAGGATACTTGCAGTCTTTACATTTCCATTCCTTTTTGTCCGACAAGGTGCGCATACTGTTCTTTTGTTTCTTATGCAACGCCGAGACTTCTTTCTATGATCCCCGAATATCTGAAACGATTGAAGGCGGATATCAAGGAAATGATAGAGGTGATCCGACAAAAAGGACAACGGATTGTTACCATTTATATTGGCGGCGGTACACCCACGACCTTAAATGAAGATGAACTAAAGGATCTTCTTGGCTATATTGCGGAAGAAATTGATGTAAAATATTTGGACGAATATACGCTGGAAGGCGGAAGACCCGATACCGTTACACCGGAGAAACTGCGTGTTGCCGTACGGAATGGGGTGAGCAGAGTTTCCATCAATCCTCAGACTTTAAACGATGAGATTTTGAAGGGGATCGGCAGAAGACACAGCGCAGATGATTTTTTTAGAGCTTTCTATCAGGCAAGAACTGCGGATGTACCGGCGGTCAATACAGATATTATTGCGGGTTTGCCGGGGGACAATTTTGCCAGTTTTGCAAACACCGTCGATCAGATTGCGGAATTGCGTCCGGAAAATATCACAGTACACACTTTTTTTGTCAAAAAGGCATCGGATATTTTACACAGTGGTGTCAATGTCTACTCTCGCAACAGCAGAGAAGCTGTCAAATGCGTTGATTATTCTCAATTGGTTGCCGCGTCTCATAAATATCATCCCTATTATCTCTACAGACAAAAAAACACCGTTGGAAACTTAGAGAATGTCGGTTTTTCTCTTGACGGTTTTGACGGAATCTACAATTGTCTTATCATGGCGGAGATGCATGATATCTACGCTTGTGGTGCGGGTGCGGTAACCAAACTGGTTTCGGCAGACGGATCGGGTATCAAACGGTTTTATATGCCGAAATATCCGTATGAATATTTGGATATGCCGATTGACAGTGCGGAACGAAAAAAAATATTCAACGATATACTGGATTACCAATAGACTTCGCTTGCTTTGGTTTTCTGAGAAAGGAAAACAATGAAACTCGAAATTCCTGCGGTATTGACCGTAAAAGCAAAAAAACGTCTGGTCGCGGAATCGGAAGAGCGTTTTGAAAACGATCTCGATGAGTTGACAAGACAATTGGTCGAGAGGAAAGATCTGAAGATCATTTCGCTTTGCGGACCGTCTTGCGCAGGCAAGACCACGACCTCCTTAAAGATCATTTCCGCCTTTTCAAAAATGGGCGTGACCGTAAAGACAGTGTCGATCGACGATTTTTACAAAAACAGAGATGACTACGCAGAGGAATGTGCAAAGAAAGGTGTTCCGATTGATTTGGAAGCCATTGATTCGATCGATGTTGCATATCTGAAGGTATGCTTTACGCAAATGCTTTCCGGAAAGACGGCATATCTGCCCACCTTTGATTTTGTGACAGCGACAAGGATATCGACCGAGCCATTCAAACTGACGGATCATATGGTGATCCTCTTTGAAGGAATTCAGACGTTCTATCCCGAGATCAAAGATCTTTTTAAGCCCTATCCTGCGGCGCATGTCTTTATCGACGCAGGCGAAGGCGTGGAGACTGTGTACGGACATTTTACAGATCGGGATCTGCGCATTGCGCGTCGGCTTGTGCGCGATTGGGGAAGGAGAGGTTCTTCTCCCGAGCGGACATTTCTACTTTGGAAACAAGTCATTGATAACGAAGACAAAAACATCTACCCGTATGTCGTACTTGCCGATTACAGGATCCATTCGGCAATGGCATACGAACCGATGATATTAAAAAAACATGTAGAAGAAGTGCTGGGACGTGTAAAGGAAGACAGCGAGTTTTACGGGCAAGCCCGTGAGATTCTTGCAAAATTTGCACCGTTCCCGGTTCTTGAGGATGAGTATCTCCCTGCAGAATCGGTCTATCACGAATTTCTGTAGCGTAGGAGGACAATCGTCTTGAAAAAGGTCAGAAAAGGGTTTTGGTCAGGTGTGTTTTTCCTGACACTCTCAGCGGTATCCGTAAAGTTATGTGGAATGCTCTTCAAAATTCCGCTCGTTTCCATCATTGGAGAGGAGGGAATGGGCTATTTTAATTCCGCCTACGTTATCTACACCCTTTTCTTTGTGCTTACGACTTCCGGATTGCCTATGGGATTATCCATGTTGGTGGCGGCTACGGACGATCTCCGAAAAAAGAGAAGCTACCATCTGGCGGCATTTACCTCTTTCGGAGTGCTCGGACTGATCTTGACCATACTGATGCTTCTCTTTCCCGAGAAACTTGCCGACGCTGTCGGAAATTCGGGAGCGGCGGCGTCAGTTCGTGCAATGGCGCCGACACTGTTGTTTGTCTGCCTTTCCGGGAGTATCAGAGGCTATTTTCAAGGATTTGGTGATATGCTCCCGACGGCAGTATCTCAGATGATCGAAGCGGTTTTTAAGACGCTCTTTGGAATTCTTTTTGCGTACCTTACCTTGCAACAGGGTGGGACGCCTGCCAATGCAGCGGCGGCGGCGCTCTCGGGCATTGCTGTGGGTAGTTTTCTTTCCCTTTTGTATCTTCTGCTTTGTTTGATCAGACAGGATATAACGACGTTCATGCACTCTAAATTGCCCACGCGAAAGGACTATTTGAATCTGATGGAGGTAGTCTTTCCGGTAACTGCCGGATCGGCTGTTATGAGCATCTCTTCACTTATTGACCTCTCATTGACTATGCGTCGGTTACAGTCGATCGGTTACAGTTCGGGGGAGGCGAATATTCTCTACGGAAATTATACAGGACTGGCTGTTCCGCTCTTTAACTTGCCTGCGGTGCTTATTTCTCCGATCTCCGCGTCTGCAATACCGCTTTTTGTGGAAGCGCTTCGAAAAAAAGACCAAAAAACAGAGAGCGAGACTGTTGAACGTGCGCTGTCTTTAACTTTGGCAGTATCGCTTCCTTCGGCAGTCGGGTTATATGTTTTGGCAGAGCCGATTTTGAAACTGCTTTTTGAGGACAACGCGGCAGAAAAAGCGGCACCGCTGTTAAAATGGCTCGCGCCTGCTACCGTTCTAGTGGCATTTGTGACTGTGACTGGGGCGTTTTTGCAAGCAAAAGGGAAGCGTTGGTCGCCGATCCTTTCGATGACAGTCGGTGGTGGAGTGAAGATCGTGTTGGGTTATATTCTGATCGGACGGTACGGTATTCTCGGTTCGCCCGTTAGTACTTTGTTTTGTTATTTGACAGCCGCGGGATTCAATCTTTTGTTTCTTTTGAAGGAACAGAGGATCAGCAGTGCATTTTTCAAAAAAATGCCGATCACTATCGGCGCAACACTGCTTTCCGGTCTGACTGCCGGAGGATGCTATCGACTTCTCGCGCCTTTTTCAAGCGGGATCGCGGTTTTGCTTTCCATTGCGGTGGCAATTTTGGTCTATCTTTTACCGATGCTGTATTTCGGCGGTATTTCAATTGAATTTTTCAAAGGGAGAAGAAAAATAGAAGATGTCAAAAAAAGAACTGATCAAAGAAAATTATACTTTTGAGGATCTCGTCGCTATTGTTTCGGCACTGCGTGCGGAAGATGGTTGCGCGTGGGATCGTCAGCAGACGCATGAGAGTCTGCGCAAAAATCTTATAGAAGAATGTTATGAAGCCGCAGAGGGTATTGATCGGAAAGATCCGAAGCTTCTTTGCGAAGAACTTGGTGATATCCTGTTGCAGGTGGTGTTCCATGCGCAACTGTCAAATGAAGAGGGGATGTTTACCGTATCGGATGTTGTCAACGGTATCTCAAAAAAGATGGTCTATCGTCATCCGCATGTGTTTGGCGATCGCACCGCAGAGGATCCGACAGAGGCATATCGCAACTGGGAAGAAATGAAGTTAAAGGAAAAGGCAACGACTACGCTGTATGAGGATGCCGATCGCATTGCGCGTACTCTTCCGTCTGTCATGCGCAGTCAGAAGATCTTAAAGAAGATGAAAAAAGCAGGTATGGCTTTGCCTGATGATCAGGAGGATCTGACAGCGTCCTATCTTGCTCTTTGTGAAAGGGCAAACGAAGTTGGACTTGATTTAGAGGAACTGGGCTATAAGATCAATGAAGAACTGATTGAAGCGATCAAAAAGGAAGAAGATCATGAGAATTGACAAGTTTTTAAAGGTTTCACGGATCATCAAAAGAAGAACAGTGGCAAATGACGCTTGTGATGCACAGCATATCACTGTCAACGGTAAGACTGTCAAGGCTTCCTATGACGTCAAGATCGGAGATGTGGTCGAGGTGGCATTCGGTCAGAAAAAACTGGTCTTCCGCGTCAAAGATGTGAAGGAACATGTTTTGAAGGATGGTGCGGGAGAATTGTACGAAGTTATTTCGCAAGAATAAATTCTGCCTTTCGGACATACATTGATAAAAAAAGTCCGGAGGAATCAGATGAATAAGCAACCGACGATCAAAGAGAGCAACCTGACTCTTATAAGCAGAGAAAAACTTGCTGTCAGTGGTGTAGAAGATGTTCTTTCTTTTGACGAGAAAGGCGCAACCTTGCGTACTTCTCTCGGAGAACTCAATATCGATGGGGATGATATTCGCATCGGAGATATTTCAATCGAGCAAGGGACTCTTTCTCTCACGGGAAAGGTAAACGGCATTTATTATACCGTACCGACTGCCAAAAAACGCAAGGGCTTGTTTGGGAGAAACTGATGTTTGTTCTGGAACAAGGCAAACTGATAGAATACTGCTTGCGCGCAGGATTGCTCGGTGTCCTATTTGCACTCGGTTATCTTTTGCTCGGCTTTCAAAGGATTCTCTTTGCATGCTTTCCAAAAGCACTGAATCTGATTTTGCAAGCGGTGGCGGATCTGTTCTTTTGGGGTGTGATTGCCTTTTCAGACATGTTGATGGTATACAGTGCGAATCGCGGTAGAATTCGCATTTTGGCTTTACTTGTGCAACTTTTCTGTTTTTTGATCTGCTATCTGCCGCTCAAAAAGCCGATACGGCGGGTAGAGACGGCTGTGATTGGTTGGATCAGCAGAGTTTTTATTTATCCGATTGTTTCGTTTATAAAAAAGGGCATTACAGAACAGCGTATTCGTTGGTATAATCGAAGGATTGATAAACGGATGCAAAAAGATGGCGAAATGCTGATCAATGAAATAAAGGAAATATTAGACGATAAAAAGGAGCGGATATGAAAAATTTCGGACTGTTTTTAAAAGCGGTCACAGTGGTCATTGTAGCAGTATGTTTCGTTTCGATCATCTCCCTCAGACAAACGCAAAATGAACTGACCAAGCAAAAGCAAGATTTAGAGAAACGAGTCTTCGAAGCGGAGGAAGAGGTTGCAGAGCTGCGCTATAAATTGAGTCTTCCGTACAATGACGATTACGCCGCAAAAGTAGCAAGGGAACAACTAAAGTATTATTTTCCGGACGAGATCATTTTCAAGAATGCCGCGCATGATGAGTGATATTTCAGAAAACGCATTCAGCGTGACGATCGAACAACAATATATCGGAAAAACGGTAAAATACTACCTTTTTGAAGTAATGAAACTGTCAAGGCGGCAGGTCATTCTTTTAAAAAAGAAGGAACGCGGCATTCTTTTGGACGGTCAGCCGGTGTTTGTTTCGGCAGTGTTGAAAGAGAGAAGCATACTGACTTTGGCACTTGAAGACGAGGAGAGCGGTGAAAATATTCTGCCTATCGATCTGCCGATGGATATCCTTTACGAGGACGAGCACATTATCGCCTTGAATAAACAGGCGGGTATACCGACACATCCGTCGTTTCATCATTACACAGATACCCTTGCAAATGCCCTCGCATATTACTTTGAGAAGAAGGATCGACCATTTGTCTTCAGAGCCGTGAACAGACTTGACCGCGACACAAGTGGTGTCGTATTGGTAGCAAAAAATAAGCGAGTTGCAGCGGTATTAACAAGGCAAATGGAGACAAGAGCGATCGAAAAGAGTTATCTTGCCCTGATTGAAGGTACGCTGAAAGAAAAAGAAGGCAGGATCGAGCGGAATATCTTGCGTGTATCGGAGAGTATTATGCTTCGCCGTACAGACGATACCGAGGGGGAATATGCGCTGACGTTGTATCGCGTGCTTGAACAAAAAAACAACTACACATTGGTAGAAGCCTTTCCGAAGACCGGCAGAACGCATCAACTGCGTGTCCATTTTTCTTCCGTCGGACATCCCATTGTCGGGGATACCATGTACGGAACAGCTTCTCCGATGATCAAGCGGCAGGCACTGCATGCACATACTCTCACCTTCACACATCCGATATTGGGGAACAAAATGACTATTATCGCTCCCCTTCCGACCGATATTTGCAGTATACTCAAGGAGAATGAATTTGAAAACCCACCTCTCACAAAAAGCGGCACAGACACGGCTGTGGATTAAAGAAAATATATCCCCGGCGGCGATTATTTTGTTGCCGATTGCGCTTGTTTCGGGCGTGATCCATTTGATCAGCATTTTTTCTGAAAGTTTTGCTGATTTCTTCAATTTCACCATTGCCGGCGTTTATCGCTTAATAACAGCCAAACTAACGGGTATTTATCCGGGTTCTATAGGGGAAATGATCACCATTTTAGCCCCGGTGTTTGCCATTATATTAGTGATATTTGTTTTTTATCACGCACAGAAGGAGCATTACAGACTGCTTTACAGGACACTTTCCGGTGTTTTTGCCGTGCTTCTCTTCCTGTATTCATCCTTTGTTTTTACGCTCGGTACAGGTTATCATACCACAGAATTGGATGAACGACTGGGACTTACACGTACGGAACTTTCCGCTGCACAGCTAAAAGAAGTGTCACTATGGTTGGCAGAGAAGGTCAATGAATATATCGAAGATGTCGATTACATCGACGAGTCGTTCTCGGTGATGCCGTACAGTTTCAAGGAAATGAATGAAAAACTGTGCGTTGCCTACAAAAAGGCGGCTGAAAAATACGATTTCATCATGGGGTATTCCTCTGTCGTCAAGCCGGTCATGTCAAGCAAGTTTTTAAGCAAAGCGGGTATGCTTGGAATGTATAATTATTATACAGGTGAGACGAATGTCAATGTTGATTACTACGACTACAACCTCGTTTTCACCACTGCTCATGAGATGTCGCATCAAAGAGGAATTTCAAGAGAAGATGAAGCAAACTTTATGGCGTTCTTGGTTTGCCTTGAAAGCGATGATCCATATATCAACTATTGCGGCTATCTCAGCATGTTTGAATATATGCTCAATCCGCTTTACAGTTCGCTTGCAGCTATCGAAGATATCGCAAGTTACAGCCGAGTCCTTGCTGCCCTTGACGAACGTGCACGGAATGATATCGGGATGTCGAACAAAAAAACAGAAGAGCAGCAAGGAACAGTATCAAATGTCTTCAACAAAGTCAATGATACCTACATCAAATTCAATGGCGACAAGGACGGCACCAAAAGTTACGGTTTGGTGGCAGAACTGACAACGGCTGCTTATTACGCAAATTATTTTCAATCACAATAATAAACGCGGAAAAAACGCGAGTAAAGGATGGTAAGAAATGTCAAAAAAGACGGACTATGCCAAATATCTCTTCCACAGAGGAGAGAACTTTGCATCTTATGAGTTTATGGGGGCGCATCGTGGCAAAGGCGGGGAAGTGACCTTTAGGGTTTGGGCACCGCATGCATACCGTGTATCGATCGTTTCCGAAACGGTGGGATGGGATGATGGTGTTCAGATGAAAAAACTATCTTCGGAAGGCATTTTTGAACTGACTTTAGAAAAAGAACAAGCGCCCGAATGGATGCGGTATAAATATCGTATAGAGTCGGCGGCGGGTGTACATTTGAAGGCTGATCCGTACGCTTTCCACAGTGAAACGCTTGAAAAAAATGCTTCTGTCCTTTTTACCTCTCGGTACAAAATGAAGGACGACAAATGGATGGCAGAGCGGAAAAGGAAGGCGGAAAGTAAGTCTTTCTACCCTTATCCGCTAAATATCTATGAGGTGCATTTGGCATCCTTTTTGACCAAAGACGGTGCATCCAATACTGATGGTGAACACTATTTAAACTATAGAGAGATCGCGAAAAAACTATGCGCCTATGTCAAAAAAATGGGCTACACGCACATTGAACTTCTGCCGATCACCGAATACCCGTATGATGGCTCGTGGGGCTATCAGGTTACCGGGTATTATGCGCCCACTTCGAGGTTCGGGACGCCTGACGATTTCAAATTTTTTGTCGATCATTTTCATCAAAATGGTATCGGCGTGATTCTTGACTGGGTTCCGGCACATTTTCCGAAGGATGAGCACGGTCTCTTTGAATTTGACGGCGGACCATTATACGAATACGATCAGCCTGCCCGCATGGAACAACCTTCTTGGGGTACCAGATGTTTTGATGTTGCAAGGAATGAAGTGCGTTGCTTTTTGATCTCTTCCGCCATGTATTGGTTGAGAGAGTTTCACATTGACGGTTTGCGGATCGACGCCGTTGCCGCGATGCTCTATCTTGATTATGACCGCAAGCCCGGCGAATGGACCCCGAACATCTACGGCGGTAATATCAACTTGGAATCGGTAGAGTTTTTCAAGAGACTGAATAATACGGTGCACGGGGAATATCCCGATGTGCTGACGATTGCGGAAGAATCCACTGCTTTCCTGAACGTTACAGGTTCTGTCAATGATGACGGACTCGGTTTTTCGATGAAGTGGAATATGGGTTGGGCAAATGACCTATTCCGCTATGTTGCCTGCGATCCGCTTTGGCGTAAGGAACAGCATTCAGCGTTAAATTTTCCGATTATGTATGCCTATTCTGAAAAGTATGTACTGCCGGTTTCACACGATGAAGTTGTGCATGGCAAAAAGTCATTGATCGATAAGATGTTCGGCGATTATGAGATGAAGTTTCAGGGCATTCGAATCTTTCTTCTCTTCCAGATGACCTTCCCCGGCAAGAAATTGTTGTTTATGGGCTCGGAGTACGGGCAGTTCAGGGAATGGGATTTTGAAAATCAACTTGAATGGTTTATGTTAGATTATCCCAAGCATCAAGAGTTGCAGGATTATACAAGAAAACTTAATAAATTTTACTTAAAACACCCAACGCTTTACGAAGAAGACTTTCGCCCTGAAGGTTTCAGGTGGATCTATCCCGATATGGCAAACGAAAATGTGGTGGCATATACCCGCTTTGACAGCGAGGGGAGAAAAAGCCATGTGTTGATCAATTTCTCAGGCAGAGAGCATGGAAAACTGATTTTGGAACTTCCGGAGGAAGGTACTTATAAGGTGATCTTCACTTCAGAACCAATACCTGCTGTCGGCAAAACATTGCTTGGCAGAAGATATAAAACAGCGGCAAAAGACAATAAAATATTTATCCGTTTGACGGTGCCGGCACTGACGGGTGTCATTATCGAAAAGACGGAAAATTAAGGAGGACGAACATGTTCAGCAAAAAAGAGTGTGTAGCAATGCTTTTGGCAGGTGGACAGGGTAGTAGACTTTATGCACTGACAGAAACCACCGCAAAACCGGCAGTCCCATTTGGCGGAAAGTACAGGATCATCGACTTTCCCCTTTCAAACTGTGTCAATTCAGGCATAGATACTGTTGGTGTTCTGACACAGTATCAGCCACTTGCGCTCAACGAGTACATCGGTAACGGTCAACCATGGGACCTTGACCGTACCTCAGGCGGTGTAATGGTTCTGCCTCCCTATCAAGGCAAGGACGGCGCAGACTGGTATAAGGGCACAGCCAACGCCATCTATCAGAATCTCAATTTTATCAACCGCTATGATCCCGATTATGTACTCATTCTTTCGGGTGATCATATCTATAGTATGGACTATCATGCCATGCTTGATTATCACAAGTCCCATGAGGCAGACTGTACCATTGCCGTGATCGACGTTCCGCTATCAGAAGCTTCTCGGTTTGGTATCATGTATACCGATGAGAACGAGCGCATCACTGAATTTGCGGAAAAGCCCAAAAATCCGAAATCCACGAAAGCTTCGATGGGCATTTACATTTTTGGTAAGAAGATCCTTGAAAAATTTTTAAAGGAAGATGCAAAAAATCCTAATTCGGACAACGACTTCGGCAAAAATATCATTCCTGCCATGCTTGCTTCCGGTGCAAAGATGTATGCATACCGGTTCAAAGGTTATTGGAAGGATGTCGGAACGATTGATAGCCTTTGGGAAGCAAATATGGATTTGCTTGGCAATGAACCGGTATTCAATATCAATGATAGAAATCACCGCATCTATTCAAGAAGTGAGGCACGTCAGCCGCAGTATATTGGTGAGAATGCAAGGGTCGAGAATGCGCTTATCAGCGAAGGATGTGAAATTTACGGTGCGGTGATCAACAGTATTCTTTTCCAAGGAGTATATGTTGCTCCGGGCGCAGTCATCAAGGACAGTGTCGTATTCTCAGATTGTGCGATTGAAGAGGGCGCAAGGGTATCCTATGCGATGCTCGACCATGATGTCACTGTCAAAACGGGCGCAACCGTTGGCAGGGAACGTGCAGACGGCGTGAAGATTGCAGTGCTCGGCGCAGGGTATACCGTTTGTGAAAAGACCGTAGTAGAAGAAGGCGCGATGATCTATCCGACCATCGGAACGGATGAAGAATAATTTAGGGAGGACATAACCATGACAGAAGGTATTATTTTTGCGAATCTTCACGATGATGTGATTCCTGAACTTACGAGAATGCGCACGATGGCATCCCTGCCATTTGGTTGCAGATACAGACTGATCGATTTCCCTCTTTCCACTATGGTGAATTGCGGCATTCAGAATGTTTACATTATGACACAGAAAAACTATCAGTCGTTGACCGATCATCTCGGTTCCGGCAAGGACTGGGATCTTGCCAGAAGAACGGGAGGATTGAAGATTATGTCTCCTTATATCACCGCATATAACGGTGGTAGCGGAGTGGCTCGTCTTAATTCCAGACTGGAGGCGCTCAAGTCTATCTCCGGGGCGGTCTTTGGAATGACTTCCGAATATGTTGTGTTGGCGGATTGTGACGGCATTTGTAATATCAACCTCAGCGATATGATCGCACAGCATGAAAAGACCGGCGCAGACATCACCATAGCGGTCAAGAGTATGAATGTTACCCCTGAGCGTGCGGAGCGTTCGGTGTTGATCAAGTCGGATGAAGAAGGCAAGATCACCGAAGCGTTGGTTCGTCCTTCAAGGATCGCCGGCAATTATGATGTGAACATTAATATTTGGGTGGTATCGAGAAGATATTTGCAGTCGATGGTGCATGAAGGAATGGCTAAAAATCTTACAAGCATGACCAGAGACATTTTGCAAAAGAATATCGGCTTTGCCAACTACCGTATATACCGGTATGACGGATATTACGCAAGCTTTACTTCTCTGCAGGATTATTATGCCACTTCGATGGGACTTATTGAAAGCACGGCGGATCGCGATTCTATTTTTAAGATCAAGAATCGTCCGATCATCACCAAAGTTCGTAATTCCACGCCGACTAAGTATGCAGATGATGCAGTCGTGAAGAATTCGATGATTGCAGACGGTTGTGTGATCGAAGGAACAGTCGAAAATTCCATTTTGTTCCGTGGGGTGAAGATCGGCAAGCATACTGTTGTCAAGAATTCGGTCTTGTTTCAAAACACGTATACGGGAGAGCACGTATCGTTAAACTGTGTGATCACGGATAAGGATGTTGTCATACGTGATTTCAGAAATCTTTCCGGATATGAGACCATGCCTTTTTGCATCGGCAAAGGGAAGATGGTGTGAGTAGGACGGCATAAAAGCATAGAAGGGGTGTAAATAAATATGAAAAAAATATTGTTTGTGGCTTCTGAAGCAAATCCATTTGCAGGCACGGGAGGATTGGGCGATGTGATGGGATCTCTCCCGGAAGCGATCGCGGCAACGGACAAGGAAGCGGATGTCAGAGTGATCATTCCGCTTTATGGCATTGTGAAAGAGGAATATCGTCGACAGATGACCTTTCTTGAAAGCTTTGCCGTTCAACTTTCTTGGAGACGCCAGCACTGCGGAGTGTTTGAGTTAAAGAAAAATAGGGTAACTTATTATTTCATTGACAATGAATACTATTTTAAGCGTAGCAGCATATACGGAAACTATGATGACGGGGAACGCTATGCATTCTTTTGTAAAGCGGTCCTTGACAGCATGTGCAGATTTGGCTTTATTCCCGATATTTTGCATGCAAACGACTGGCAGGCTGCCCTTTCGGTGATCTACGCCAAGAAATTGTATCCTGCTTTTGCCGGCACGAAAGCGATCTATACCATTCACAATATCGAATATCAGGGAATATGTGGTAAGGAGATCTTAGGAGATGTTTTTGATCTTCCGCCGTATCTTTGGGATCTTGTGTCTTACGACGGATGCATCAACCTCACAAAAGGCGCAATGGTTTGTGCAGACAAGGTGACGACCGTTTCCGAAAAGTATTCTGAGGAGATCAAAGACCCCTATTTTGCCCATCGTTTGCAGAGTGCGGTCAATCTTTGTTCCTACAAACTTTCAGGCGTTGTGAACGGTATTGATTACACTGTCTTCGATCCCAAAAAGGATAAGGACATCCCCTCGAACTTTTCAAAGACCAATATGAAGAATAAAGCGATCTGCAAGAATGAACTGCAAAAGTTGTTTGGATTGCCTGAATCGCCCTCCACACCGATCGTTGCTATGGTATCAAGACTTGCATCTCACAAGGGCTTTGATCTCGTGCGATATGTGATGGAGGATCTGATGCAGAGAGATCTTCAATTCGTACTTCTTGGAACAGGCGAAGGAGAACTGGAAGTGTTTTTCGAAAATGTTGCCAAGAGATATCCGCATAAATGCAGTGTAATGCTTGCATATAATAAAGGGGTAGCCAAAATGATCTACGCCGGCGCGGATATTTTCCTCATGCCCTCAAAAAGTGAACCGTGTGGGTTGGCGCAGATGATGGCATGTCGATATGGTACCGTTCCGGTAGTGCATGCAGTCGGCGGACTTTATGATACCATTGAAGCGTTCAACCCGGAAACAAAAAAGGGTAATGGTATCAATTTTCAATCATACAATGCCGGCGATATGCTTGATGCCATCGACAGAACACTTGCGCTTTACGGGGATGAGAAACTATGGAAAAAACTGACCTATAATGCAATGAGCAGTGATTTTTCTTGGAAGCACTCCGCAGAATGCTATATCGCGCTGTATAACTCCATACAATAACACTTTTTTAAGGACGGATTTATAAAATACATGAGTACACAAACTGTAAAAGAATTGAAGACCGCTATTGCGGGCAAACTTGCCAGATACTATAATGTCACAATGGCAGAGGCTGGAAAGGAACAATATTTCGGCGCTCTGCAACTGGTCATCAGGGACATTCTTTCAGAAAAGAGAGCGGAATTCAAGGCAGACATCAAAGCACAAAAGTCGAAGCGTGTCTACTATCTTTGCATTGAATTTTTGATCGGCAGACAACTGAAGAACAATATCATGAACCTTGGTATCGAAAAGGAGATCCGTTCCATCTTAGAGGAGCGTGGACTTGATTTCGACAATGTCTGCGAAATGGAAGCCGATCCGGGTCTTGGAAACGGGGGACTGGGCAGACTGGCAGCTTGCTTTTTAGACGCACTCACTACCGGGGACTACTCTGCAACGGGATGTTCCATTCTGTACGATTACGGTATGTTCAAGCAAAAGATCGTCGACGGAGAGCAGGTCGAACTGCCTGACATTTGGTTGCCGAGTTTTACGCCGTCATTGATCACCAGAAGCGATAAGGCGGTGACCGTGCGTTTCGGCGGAAAAATTAGTGAAGATTGGAAAGACGGAAGATTGACGATCGTCCACACCGATTATGAGGAAGTGCAGGCGATCCCGTATGACATCCTGATCTCCGGTTACGACTGTAAAGCGGTCAACACCTTGAGATTGTATAAGGCAAGAGATACGAGAACTTTCAATATGAATCTTTTTTCGCAAGGGGAATATGTCAAGGCGATTCAAGAGTCTTCCAACGCGGAGATTATTTCCAAGGTCTTGTACCCGGCAGATAATCATACCGAAGGCAAACTGCTTCGCCTTACGCAACAGTATTTCTTGGTTTCCGCATCTCTTCAGAATATCATTTCAGATCATCTGCGCAGATACGGCAGTATGGCGGAATTTTCTTCGAAGGTTGCTATCCACATCAATGATACTCATCCGGCATTGGTCATTCCGGAACTGATGCGTATTCTCCTCGACCAGTACAACTATTCTTGGGAAGATGCATGGGGGATCGTTACAGAGACGACCAGTTATACCAACCACACGGTATTACCGGAAGCACTGGAATGTTGGAATGAGGATCTCTTCAAACTGCGATTGCCAAGACTTCATACCATCATTTGCGAGATCAACCGCCGCTTCTGCACAGAGCTTTGGAATGCATATCCGGGCGACTGGGATCGAATTTCGAGAATGTCTTTGATCTGTAACAATTCCGTACGCATGGCAAATCTTTCTGTTGTCGGTTCGCACACTATCAATGGTGTATCGGCTCTTCATTCCGAAATTTTGAAAAAAACCATCTTCAAAGATTTTTACAAGCACACGCCGAAAAAATTCACTAATGTAACCAACGGTATTGCACACAGAAGATGGCTCTGCTACTCTAATCCGGGTTTGTCTGCGCTTCTTGATGAGACGATCGGCACAGATTACCGAAAACACCCTGAGAAACTGTCTGAGTTCAGAAAGTATAAGAATGACGGCACAGTTTTAAAGCGACTTGAGAGCATTAAAAGAGAAAACAAACTCCGTTTTTCAGAGTATTGCAAAGAAAAGACCGGTGTCTTGCTTGATCCCGATTCGTTGTTTGATGTACAGATCAAGCGAATGCATGAATATAAGCGTCAACTCTTAAACTGCCTACGTATTGTATATCTTTACGATCTTCTTCTTGAAAATCCCGATCTTGAAATGCAGCCGCAGACCTTTATTTTCGGTGCAAAGGCGGCGCCCGGCTACAGAATGGCAAAGCAGATCATCAAATTGATTTGGAATTTGGCAAAGGACATCGAAAAGAATCCCAAGATTGCCTCCAAACTGCGCGTGGTGTTCATGGAGGATTATAATGTTTCAATGGCAGAAGTTCTCATTCCTGCTGTTGAGATCAGCGAGCAGATTTCCCTTGCAGGTAAGGAAGCCAGCGGTACAGGTAATATGAAACAGATGATCAATGGTGCATTGACCGTCGGTACTTACGATGGCGCCAATGTCGAAATGGCGGCAACAGTTGGTATGGACAATATTTATATCTTCGGTCTACGCAACAATGAGGTTGAAGATATTTGGAAAAGAGGCTACAGTGCTTCCGAATACTACAATGCAAGTCTGGCGATCCGTCGTACCATTCAGAGAATGAGTCAGGGCTTTAATGGGGTATCCTTCCAGGATATGGTCAGTTATTTATTGATGGCACCCGGGGTGGCAGATCCGTATATGTGTCTTGCAGACTTTGACGACTATTGCGCTATCCACAATGTTGCTTTGATGGATTACCAAAATCATACCAAATGGAACAGGATGTCTCTTGAAAACATTGCAGGCGCGGGCTTCTTCGCTGCTGACAGAAGTATCGAAGAGTACGCACAGAAGATTTGGGGATTATCCAAAGTAAAATAATGACTTTTGAACTTTATTTTGAAGATTGCGTTCGGGTGGTGTGCAGTGCCACCCGAACGAAACATGCAGAGTTGTTTTCTGCTTTTGAATACGGTGAGGTGCTGACCTATCGTATGTATCTTGCACCTGAGCTGATGGTAAATGAGGCAACACTTTCTTTATTTCGGGATGATGACGGCGCAACACTGACGATTCCGGGACAAAAAGAGGGGGATGGATTTACTTTTACTGTTGAAAGTGATCAGATCTGTCTTTCCGGTAGAAATGGCGGATTGTTCTATTATTGCTTTCATTTAGACAATAAAGTGCTTTCTCAGAATGAATTCGGCGAAGGATACTATCTCTCCGATACCGAAGAAGGCTGCAGTAAGTTTCAACTGTCAGTGTACCGTCCGGGAAGCAATAGACAGCTTGGTTATGAAGGCGGTATCATGTACCAAATTTTCCCCGATCGCTTTTGCCGTTCGGAGAATCGCTTTACAAAAGATGGTGCCGTAATCGAAGAAGATTGGTACGGTGATATTAGGGAATATCCCTTGACACCCGGCGCACCGGTGAAAAACAATCATTTTTTCGGCGGAGACTTATATGGTATTGCTGAAAAACTCGATTATCTCAAAGAACTCGGAGTGACGCTTATTTATCTCAATCCGATTTTTAAAGCGGCATCCAATCACCGTTATGACACCGGCGATTATGAACAGGTAGATGAATTGCTCGGTGGCAATGCGGCATTACAGTTTTTGATCGACCGCGCCAAAGAAAAAGGAATCGGGATCATTCTCGATGGCGTGTTCAACCATACGGGAGATGACAGCAAGTATTTCAACAAGTATGGCAGATACCCAACGCTTGGTGCTTATCAGTCAAAAGATTCCCCCTATTATGATTGGTATTTTTTCAAAAACTATCCGGATAGTTATGAGTGTTGGTGGGGCATTACCATTCAGCCGAAAATGAACGGAAAGAATGAAAAATATCTTGCGTATTTTGCCGGAGAAGATGGGATCATTTCGAGATATCTTAAAATGGGGATTGCGGGTTGGAGATTGGATGTGGCGGATGAGCTTCCTGACGAAGCACTGAATGCAATCAAATCTGCCGCAGAATATGTTGACGGCAAAGGATTGGTGTACGGAGAGGTTTGGGAGGATGCTTCCAATAAAATCTCTTATTCAGTGCGCCGTCATTATTTTACAGGCGGACAGTTGACTGCAACCATGAATTATCCTCTGAAAAATGCCATTATCGGTTACCTCACAGAGGGAGATGCCGAATTTATCTTCTATACAATGAAGACTATCTACAGCCACTACCCGAAATCTGCATCCGATTTGGCAATGAATATTCTGTCAACGCACGATACCGAACGCATTCTCACCGTTCTTGCCGGTTCTCCGCAAACTGCAGCATCCCCTGACATATTGGCGCATGCCGTCTTGACGGCAGAAGAGCGTGCATCAGCGATCAAAAAGATCAAGATTGCGGCATTGCTTCAGATGACACTTCCCGGTATTCCTTGTATCTATTATGGGGACGAGATCGGAATGGAAGGCTACCATGATCCCTTTAACCGCAAACCTTATCCATGGGGAAGAGAAGATGAACAGATCCTTTCTTATTACAAAACACTTACATCGTTTCGCAAACAATGTAAGATGTTGGCAGATGCCTATTACAGGGGGATCTCTGCAAAGAACGGAGTGTACATTTTCGAACGATTCAATGATAAAGGCGAGATTTTGAAGGTCATTGCAAATCTTTCGGATCATTGTTATTTAGAACGGTTTCAAGGAAAAATGTTGCTTTGTCCTGCAATGACAGAGATCACAGACGGTATCGCCGTGGCTCAGAACACTGCCGTTGCGCTTTACAGAAAGCAATAAAAAACTGTAAAAAACTTGATGCTTTTTACAGTTTTCTCAAAGAAGGTGGCGATGCCGCCTTTTTTGATCATGTTTTTTGATGTTGGTAATTTTGCGGAAATATCGGTGTAAACGGAAATGGTTGAACACCGAGATAGAATTCAAAAGGGTGTTAAAAAGGTCAAAAACAACTTTTTAACACCCTCTTTATTTGTTTGGTTATCTTCTCATTTCCTTGACAACAGTGGTAGCTTTGTTATAGTATTTAAATGCAGCAAGTGTCTTATTACTGCCCTCAAAGATTACCACACCTTGCTTGCTGTCCTCTTTGTTGTAGATGCAGTAGTATGCCTGATCGGTGTTGGGAGTGGAGAGAATATTGACAGTGTTTTCCGGACCGATCGCATCTGCCTTCATCTTTCCTTCTCCTTCATAGGGAGCGGTTTCGACGATCGAATGCATCTTGGTTTGTACAAGCAGTTTGTCGGATTGATTACCATAGATCTCGGTGCAGATCAATTCTGCATTTTCAATGGCATAGGAATACTCAATGTCAACAAATTTGTGCGTTTTCTGCCAAATAAAAACACCGAGCAAGGAGGAGAGCGCAAGCGATGCCATAAATCCGATCGCTCCAGCATCGAAAAGACCGGTGATGAGTGTAACCAATACAATTACAAAGATAATGCTTCCGAAAAAAGCGAAATAATAGCCGATCTGTTGGGTACGGTATTTGCCTTCCGATGCTTTTTTAACGGTATATTCCGCCACATTTACCTGTTTGAAGCTGTCGTCATTTCCACTTGATGTGGAGTTGGAATTTCTGCCGAGAGCGCTAACGATTTTCTTTGCCATGATAATACATTTTCCTTTCAATAATAATGATCTTAAACATCACCGTATATTATACATGAAAATGGAAATTTTTGCAAGCCTTTTTCAGTTTTTCTTTCTTTTTTTGAAAAATTTATACCCAAAAAGTAAAATGATTAGGAATAGGATGATAAGAAGGATCTGAAGATAGGTAAAGTAAACGGATTCGACGAAAGAATCGGATAAGTGGTTTTCGGCTGCGTACTTTGCGGCGAGTGGATTGTCCGAAACATCAAAGAGGGTTCGTTCGCAACCTTTAAAGGCTTCATACCCGATCTTTGTGATCTCTTTGCCCAGTTTTAATTTGAAAATGCGTGGGCAGTCGCGGAAAGCAGCATCCCCGATCGACAAAACCGAATCATTTAACGAGACGGAACAAAGAAGAGAACATCCCTCGAATGCGCTTTCACCGATCAAAACCTTGCCGCCTTTTTCAAAGGTAATGCTATTCAAATTGGGGCAGTCGGCAAAAGCGTATGCGCCGATTATTTCAAGTGAGGAGGGAAAGGTGACCTTCCGTAAACGCTCGTTTTTATAGAATGCGCTGTCGGCTATCGCAATGATAGGTTGACCGTCCAATTCCTTCGGAATGACCAGCTCTCTTGCCAAGACCGAGCTTCCGGTAATGATAATGCCGTCATCTGTTTGTTCATATTGAAAATCCGATCTGTCGGAATCGTTTGTGCAGGCGACGACCGAGAAGATGAGGAAGAGCGCCAAAAAAGCAGTTATGATTTTTTTCATAAATACACACCTAAGAATTAGTATTTTTAGACAATGAAGCGAAAAATGTTTTCTTGCAAGGCAAGAGACTGCATCATTATACCATATTTTTTTACCATTGTAAAGTGAAAAATGCAGTACATTTTGGCTATACTAACAAAAAGTAAAAAACAAGGTGCGATATGAATGAATATTTAAAAAAAACGGAAGAAATGGACGCCGGCATGCACAATGGCGTTAGTTATGATACCGTCAAGCGTGAGATCACGCTTGAAAACGGAAAAAACGCGGCGGTATACTGTGTGAATGGGTGTGTTGACAGTGAACTTATTGAAAAATTGATAAGAACAATCCTCGACGGTCAACCGCCAGAAAAACTTCCTTTTGCCGATATGTCTGTAAAAATGAGTGCAAAAGAGGCATTGATCGATGTATATACCGGCAATGCTATTGTCATTTTTGAAGGAACGAGCGGTTTTGTCTCGGTGGATGTGAAAGCAATGCCGCTTCGGAGTATTGAAGAACCTTCGAAAGAAAAGGTGTTGCGCGGTGCAAAGGATGGCTTTGTAGAGAGTATCGTGCAGAATTCCGCGCTCATTCGTCGCAGGATCAGAGATTCAAAACTGATTTTCAAGAGGCTTTCTGTCGGAAAAAGCAGTGTGACCGATGTGGCTATCTGCTATATGGAGGATCGGGCAGACAGTCGATTTGTGAATAAATTGATCTCGGAAATTGACAGTATTGACATTGGCGCGCTCAATATGGGGCAGGAGAGTCTCGCAGAACTGATGATCAAAAAGAAAAAATACAATCCTTTTCCAAAAATTCGCTATACCGAGCGACCGGATGCGGCGGCTGCAATGTTGATGGAGGGAAGTGTGATCGTTCTTTGTGACAATTATCCTGCCGCGATGATCCTGCCGACATCGTTTCTCGATTTTTTGCAAAACACTGATGACTTCTATTTTCCCCCGGCGATCGGTGGGTATCTGAAGGTGGTCAGAAACGTTGTGTACCTGTTTTCCATCATTTTGACACCGGTATGGTTTTGTCTGCAACAGTATGCGGATATCATTCCCGAACCGCTTTCTTTTCTGATTTATAAAGGAGAAAGTTTTTTGCCGCTTCTTTTTCAGATCTTATTGGTAGAACTTGCGGTCGACGGATTAAAGTTGGCATCACTCAATACCCCCGATACCCTTTCTAATTCCTTAAGCGTTATCAGTGCTCTGATCCTCGGTGATTTTGCAATAGAGGTGGGATGGATCTCCGAGCAGGTGATCTTATATATGGCTTTTGTTGCCATTGCAAACTTTGCCCAGCCCAGTTATGAATTATCTTATGCTTTCAAATTTATGAGAATGATCACATTGCTCCTGATCGCTCTCTTTGGAATTTATGGGTTGGCAGTCGGAGTGATCTTTACGATCACGACAATTGTCACAAACGGTTCTTATCTTTCGGGCAAAGGATATCTTTATCCATTGATCCCGTTCAACGGAAAAGCTTTATTCAAACTTTTGTACCGTGTCAGTACGGAAAAAGATAAAAGTTTAAAAAAATAAATTTGACATTCAATACGTCTTGTGATATAATAAAATGGAATTTTGCAAGACGCAGAATTTTGTGTAAACTTATAAGAATTGTAGGTGATTTTTTTGAAAAGAACAGTAATCGGTCTTCTTTGCATTGCGGTTCTTTTGGTGTCTGTTTTTTCGTTTGCATCTTGTGTAAATGAAAATGAAAAGGAAGAATTGTATACGGCACTTTCCGAACTTCTGCCGGCAGAAGGCTATACGACGGCATCCTATAAAGTGTATATTGATGCATATAACAATGCCAAGCAGGTCTATCTTAATGAAGAAGCAACGGGTCTGGAGGTCGACACTGCTTTAAAGACCTTGAACAGTGCCAAAGGTTCGCTTGTGAAGACGGCGGATTTCTCTCAGTTGAAACTGGCAATAGAAGCGCATGAGAGCATTATCGCCGCTTCCTACACTTCGGAAAGTTACGGAACGTATCTTTCGGCGTATAATATTGCACTGGCAGTTTATCAGGATGATTCCTCAAGCCAAAATGAGATCAATTCGGCGGTCACGTCTTTGAACAATGCCATTCGCGCACTGGTGAAGATCCCGGACAGTTCCTCGTTACAGCAGTTGCTTCAAAACAAGGTGTCTTCCGATGGATACACCACGGCTTCCTACCGACTCTATGAGGAAGCCTACAGCAATGCACTGCAACTGATCCAAGATGAGAATGCGGCAAAAGAAGAGCTGTTGCTTGCGGAAAACCTTTTAAGGCAGACACAAAACGCGTTGATGAAAAAAGGCGACACAACACCATTAACGACGGTCATGCGAGAGATCGAGCAGCAATATCTTGCGACGGACAAATCGGGTAGAGAACCGAAGGACTATTATACGGCGAGCAGTTATGCCGCATTTATGGTCGTTTACAATGAATGTAAGACCATTGAAGCCACTTCCGACGCCTCCGATAACGAGATCGTATTGCTTGGCGAAAATCTCGTCAATGCGGCTGAGAAACTTGTCTCGATTAAAGGATTGCTCGAACGTATTGATATGTTCGCCGTGTATGCGGCACAGAGCCATTATTATACTGTCGAAAGTTATGAAAATTTTGCGGCGGCAGTATCCGAAGCGATCAATATCGCAAAGGCAAGCAATCCGACTTTTGACCAAGTTAAAGCAGCAGAGGACAAAATTGATGATGCACTGACCAAATTGGAACGTCGAGAATTGATTCCCGACCATCAGACAAATAAGACTTTTACTAATAAAGAGATTAAAGTTGGCAATTCCTCCGTTTCTTTTGAAGACTATATGACGGATTATGCCGCATTTTTCGAAAAGGTCACGACCGATAATTTGATCTTTGCTTACTATACCGAAGGTGATGTGGCATATATTCATTATGCAAATGCGGATATTGTGATGCGAGATCAATATATCAAGATGAGTTATAGTGGCGGTGCAACCGTTTCAGCTGAAAGCATTTTTGCGGCATCCTTCGGAGGCATCTCTTTTGACAAGAGTGAATTTGATTTCTCTGCAGAAGAAAATTTCGGTACGCCTACCGAATACAGCAAGCGTACCGAGATTGTTATGGGTATGGAAAACAGCATTGCGACAATCGTCTATTCTGCACAAGACGGAAGCAAGATGACTATCGAATATAACACTATCTATAATTTTATTATCTCTATTGAGTTGGTCAACGGCGGCGCGGACGTCTTAGCGTGATTTGAAGAAAGTTCCGGTTCCATATTAAAGACATCCTCAATGCATTCCAAAACATGGGAAGCGATCATCGAACGCTTTCCATGTTTTTTTGCGGCAAAATCGCCTGCGGCACCATGAATAAAGCATCCGGCAACAGCGGCATCAAGAGAAGACATGCCGCCTGCCATAAGAGCTGAAATAATCCCCGAAAGGACATCTCCGCATCCGGCGGTAGACATTCCGTTGTTACCGGAAAGATTGATATAAGAGACCGTGCCGTCTGTGATCACAGTATGTGCGTCCTTTAAAAGAACGACCGCACCTGTCATTTTTGCGAGTTTTTTGGCGGCAAGAATGGGGGAAGCGAGAATGCTATCGATTGAAACGCCGAGCAGGCGCGCAGCCTCACCGGGATGTGGCGTCAATAAGATCTTTCCTTTGTAGTTTTCGATAAGCGAGGTTCCCACTGTCAGATTTAATCCGTCGGCATCAAGTAACAGCGGTAAGGCGCAGTTTTCAAGGATGGTGCGCACGATCTTTTGTGCTTGTGCACTTTTGCCTATTCCCGGACCGAGCAATACGGCAGAACAGTGCTCTGTCGCTCCTAAAAAATAATCCGGCGGTGTTTTTTTGTCGTAACTGTATAAGACCGCTTCCGGCAAAAGCGTTTGGCAGATGATCCTGTTTTCCTCCGGCGTTACGATCTTTACAAGACCGACGCCGGAGAAATATCCGGCTTTTCCCGCAAGATAGGAAGCGCCTGCCATGTTTTTGCAACCTGTAATGGTAACAAGTGTGCCGTAACTACCTTTGTTACTTCGGACAAAGCGCTTAGGTAAGATCGGTAAACTTTCGACTGCCGCAAAGGATGTGTAAGGCGGATAACTCAGTCCAATGTCCAAAAGAACGACTTTTCCGCAGTATTCGGTGGCAGGATACGCAAAGTGTGCTGGTTTATAGCACCCGAGCGCCAAGGTTGTGTCTGCTTTGAATGTGTGCGGATCGGCTTCGCCGGTGTCGGCAGAAACACCGCTTGGAAGGTCTGCGGAGATACGATGGGAGGGAAGCCCTGAAAGAACATCAAAGAGAGAACGGTATGCATCAGGCAGTGTGCCGTGAAAGGAGGATCCGAAGACGCAGTCTATAATGATGTCGTATTTTTTCGACTGTTTTATTGACGAGACGGTGGCAATACCATCTGAAAAGAAAGCGTTTGCTTTGGTGGATGGAGGATCATCAATGGAAAAAACATCAATCTGATAGTTTTTTTGTATTTGAATGCGTTTTGCAAGGGCATAGCCGTCTGCGCCGTTGTTTCCGCTTCCGCATAGGATCAGGATCGAAGAATTGACCGAAAAATGGGAAAGCAGGTAGCGTTCGATGCTCTCAGCTGCGTTTTCAATCATTTTTTCAAAGGACAGACCGCTTTTTGAAAGTGCCGCTTCGTGCGCTTTGATCTCGGAAGAAGTGTAGCACGCGATCATTGTAATGTATCTCCTTGCAAGAGTTTGTTTAGATATGGATCAACTTTCAAAAACGTCGCAGCAGCCTGATACTCTGCGAGTGCGGCCGCTTTTTTTTCTTCAGACACATGTCCCTTGACGGCGCGGATCATAATGTTTTTCGGCGTTTCCTCGGGGTCGATGAGTTCAATTGCAGTGACACGGTATCCCTCTGCTTCTAAGCGCTTACAACGCAGAGCATCTGTCAGAGCATCGCACATTTTCTGACGGAACATCGAATGCTCGCTGACAAAAGACAGTTCCGAGCAGTCGAGCTGTTTCATCATTTCATGATGACAGCAGGGGGTAGAAAGTATGACATCTGCATCCAAACGAACTGCATTTGAGAGAACGATATCGGTGGCAATATCGCAGGCATGCAGAGAAATGACCAAATGGATTTTTTCCTTCGGGTCAAAATCAAAGATGTTTCCGCATTCAAACAGCATGCCGTCAAAATCGAGTTCTTTGGCGGTTTCTTTGCAGAAATCAATGACATCTTTTTTAAGATCCACCCCATACATGATCACTATTCGTCCTTTGAGAACTGTCAGATAGTAATAGACTGCAAAGGTGAGATAACTTTTTCCGCAACAAAGATCACAAACACGAAGGGGACCTTCTTTAGGAAGAGCGCCATATATGTCGTCGAGTATCTCTACAAAGCGGTTGATCTGTTTGAATTTTGAACGTTTTTTGTCGTAGATCTCACCACTTTCCGAGCAAACACCGAGCTTTGAAAGAAAACCGGCAGATTTGATCGGATCAAGAAGATAATGCCGTTCTTTGTTGTTCGCTGTCGCTTTGGCAGTGGGTGCGAAAGAGTGATTGATGCGGTCGTTGATGTGTACCTTTCCGTTTTTGGAAATGAGGATTTCACATTCACCGCCGGTGGTAAAGAGGTTGATCTGTCGGTATTCAGAAAGCAGAATATCCAATCGCTCGATGCCCGGATCTTCCGGAAGATTGATCTGTCGCGCTTTGCCATCGGTATAGAAGGACTCAAGTTGTAAATAGCGGATGCCTCTGATCTCTACAATACGTCCTTGACTCTTTTTGATCTCTTTTGATCTTGGGCGACTGAATATGATCTTATTGACGATTTTTTCTGTCAGTGCTTCTCGGATTATTTTTACTGCTTCTTTCATGACTATTTCTCCCGCTAAAGTGATCTTTTGATCGATATTACTTTGATATACGTTTAGTGTAGCAGAAATGGCACTTTTTTTCAATGATTTTTCAAAAAAATTGCAAATTTTTGGATTTTCACTTGAAACTCACGAAAAAAACAAGTATAATATTGTCATAACAAAGAAAAAGGACGGTCAAAAAATGGCTTTGAAAGCAAGGGGAAGAGTGATTGCGTCGGAGGGGGGATTATATTTGATCTATACCGATAGCGGCGAACGGATCTCTTGTAAGCCGCGCGGACGGTTTCGCTACGAAAAGATGCGGCTGCTTGTCGGAGACATCGTAACTCTCGGACGAGATGACGGCGGAAACTATGTGATCGATGATATCGGGGCGCGAAAAAATGCCCTCTTGCGTCCCCCGATGGCAAACTTAGATACTATGTATATCGTCACTGCGGCGGCAAGCCCTACCCCGATCTTTTTGAACATTGACAAGTTGACGTCGATAGCCGAGCAGAACAAGATCTCTGTTTCAATCGTGGTTACCAAGAGCGATCTGAATGCCGATATGGCTGAAGAACTTGCTACGACCTACGGTAAGGCGGGATATAAAGTATATGTGACGGGTCTTGACGAAACGGAAGCGGCAGATTGTCTGCGTTCTGATATGATCCGTGAGGAGAAAGGAAAGATCTCAACTCTTGCAGGGGCATCCGGCGTCGGAAAATCGACATTGCTCAATCGTCTTTTCCCGACACTTAAGAGGCAAACAGGTGAGGTTAGTCGCAAGATCGGCAGAGGTCGTCATACGACGCGTTCGGTCAATCTTTTTCCGACGGCTGAACTTTGTGGGGAAGGAGAAGGCTTTTTTGCCGATACTCCCGGCTTTTCGATGTTGAATTTCGAGAATTATGATTTTTTTGATGTGGAGGCTCTCCCGTTTAACTTTCCGGAGTTTTTACCTTATCTAGGGCACTGCAAATACACGAAATGTACTCACTGCAAGGAAGAAGGCTGTCTCATTTTAGAGGAGGTTCAGAAAGGCAATATCGCAAAGACGAGACATAAGAGTTATTGTCTGCTGTACGATCAGTTAAAGAAAAAACATAAATGGGATTAAACCGTCACGATTTCCGTTTTTCCTGCATACAATGTAGCAGGAAATTAAAGGAGAGAGATGGTTATGCGGATACTTGTGATGAAACCGCCGAAGATCTTTCTTCCGATCATTCGGAAGTGTTTCGGGATCGGCAAGGCAGTTCAATAAAAAGGATCGTTAAAAAGAAGTGCAATGACGGCACTTCTTTTTTTACCGATTATTTGAAAGGGAGGTGTTTTTTTGGCAGAAGGAACAGGAAAATTACAAGTGGTGACTTTCACCGGTTTTCGGATCTTTCCGCTTGCCGAAGTGACGGTACAGATCAGAAGTGAAGAAGGGGAGAACAGTCGGATCTTGGCGGTGCGTAGGACCGATGCATCCGGAAAGAGTCCGCTTATCGATCTGCCGGTCAAAGGCATTTCTGATGATCCTTTTGTGCCAAACAGCGATCTTTATACCGTAGAAACATATAAAAAAGGTTTCCAAGCGGTAATTCTGCACGGCGTAAAGGTATTTGATGGGGTAACGACAGTACAAAACATAAACATGGTTGCCTTACCTGAACCTTTTGGAGGAGAATTGACGGAATATGACCAAGAGCAGGTGCTATCCTGAGGGAGGAAAAAGATGGCAGAACTTGTTTTACCAACCATTCCGGTGCAGATCGTTGTGCATTTGGGTACGGAAGGCTCGGAAGCGCCCAATATCAGCGTTGGTTTTTTGGATTACATCGCCAATGTTGCTTCGAACGAGATCTATCCGACTTGGCCGGAAAGTGCGATCGTTGCCAATGTCATTGCACAGGCGTCTTTTGCCCTCAATCGGGTATATACCGAATTTTACAGGAGCAAGGGTTATGATTATGATATCACTTCTTCTCCTGCTTCCGACCAGACCTATGATCCGACGGGCAGCGTTTTTGAGAATGTCAGAGAGATCGCGGGAAGATATTTTAACAGTTACATCCGCAGGGTAGGATCGGTCGAACCGCTTTATGCTCTTTACTGCGACGGAAATGTCACGCAATGTGCAGGACTTTCTCAGTATGGCTCACGCGATCTCGCGGAGCAGGGATTTGAAGCGGTGGAGATCTTACGGTACTATTATGGGGATGATATTGAATTGGTGACCGACGTTCCGGTCGCCACGGAGGAAGTGGAGATTGCCTTGCCTTTGGATCTCGGCTCTGTCGGAAACAGCGTTTTTGATGTTCAGCATCGTCTGAATCGCATTTCGGTGAATTACCCTGCGATTCCGAAAATTCCCGTGGAGGATGGTATTTTCGGTGAAGAAACGGCACGCTCGGTTCGTGAATTTCAAAAGATCTTCAACTTGCCGCAGACGGGGATTGTCGATGACGCCACGTGGTATCAGATCAGGGGAATTTTCAATGCCGTGAAAAAGTTGAACGAACTCTTTTCCGAAGGTCTGACTTTTGAGGATGTTTCATTACAGTATCCCGAATATCTATCGGAAGGGGATAGCGGTGTTTATGTCAGCATCATTCAGTATTATCTCAATTTCGTAAGCGCCTTTACGACCGATTTTACTGACATTCCGATCAACGGCGTTTATGATGGCGCAACTGTCGAGCAGGTGAAAAATTTCCAGATCTACGCCGGGCTCGTGCCGACCGGCATTATGGATGTCGATACATGGAACGTGCTTTTTGATATCTATATCGGCATTGTTGAAAATCTTCCTGAGAATGCTGATGAAGGTGCAGCGCGCCCATTTCCCGGCATTACTTTGCGATTCGGCAACAGTGGGGATGATGTTCTTCTTCTACAACAGTATATCAATACGCTTGCCGAATTTTATGACACTGTGCCTCAGATTAGTGAGGACGGAATTTTCGGAAGCGAGACAAGGGATGCTGTCTATGCCGTTCAATCGCTTTTTGATCTGACGTTGGACGGCGCAGTAGATGCCATTACATGGGCGGTCATTGCCGATGAGTATGAAACAATCAGAAAGGGACTTCTTGAAAACGAGGATCAGTTTCCGGGGTATCTTATAGAGAGAGGAGAAGGACAATGAACAATTATCCGGTTGAAAGTGTGCAGCGATGGTTGCGGATCATTGAAAGTGGCGGGCAGCCGATTCCGAGAATTTTGGTTGACGGTGTATATGATCGACAAACGGAAGAAGCAGTGCGTATCTTTCAAGGTATCAACGGTCTACCCTCGACCGGGACGGTGGATTTTGACACATGGAATCTGCTGCGCACAGTCAGCAGAGAAATAGAGGAGCAGAACAATGAAAGTGCGCCTATTTATCCGTTTGAATACGCTCTCAAAGACGGAAAGGCGGTAAAGGGAGACCGTTTTTATCTCATTTACATTATACAGGTGATGATCGACAGTATTGTTGTAAGCTACAACATTCCCCCACAACCGATCACGGGATTATATGACGATCAAACGGAGCAAAACATCAGCAGATTGCAGGGAATATGGAATATTCCCGTCACCGGAGAAACGGATAAACAAACATGGAATTATTTGGCGGAAGCATATAACGTCAATATGAACAAAGAATGAATTGAAAATGTGGCATGTTGACAAAAATCTGTTAAAAAAGCAAAATTGCCTTGACAAATTAAAAATCATCTTGTAAAATGTGTTCAGATGGTTTTCACAAAATAAACATGAACACCGATATCCGAAAAATGGGACTGTTGCTGTTGCAGTAGTCCTATTTTAGGAAATAATCAAGTGAAAGGATGTAATACGATGTTTATTAAGAGAATGCTTTGCTTTTTTATGGCAGCCCTGTTTATTTTCCCATTGCTCATGGTCGGAGGCTATGCCGAGGAATACAAGATCAGCGAGACCGGACTTGTGGCGTGGTATGATGCTGCCAAAAACGCAGGAGACAAATACGATCCCGATGCAACCGTATGGACAGACTTAAAGGGAGACAACGATATTTCCGTTGCGAAGACAGAAACCAATTATTTTACCGAAAGTGCTTACCACCTTTCAAATGCATCGTATAATTTCCCGAAGGCGATCTTGGATGTGATCAACGGGGAGGAATTTACTGTCGAAATTAAACTCGGTCAAATCGAAAAGACCGGTTCATCTTTTACGACGCTGATCAACAGCGATGGAAATGACAATTTTGCGCTCTTCATTCGAACTTCCGGAGACTATTTAGAATTTAAAGCCTCTTCCAACTCGAGACCAAAATATACAGGTGGAACAGCGTATTTTGAAGAATCTACCGTAGCGGTGACCTTTTCAATGTCCCAAAAGGTCTGCTCTGTGTATGTGGACGGTGTCGCCATCGGTTCTGTCAATATAACAAAAACGGTTGGTGCGGCAGGAAATTTGTTCTTTGGACACACCGGAAGTACTAAGGCTCATACGGCAAATTATGAAGGCTTTCGCTTCTATAACCGTGCGTTGACTTCCGATGAGGTTGCAACCAATGCGAAAGCGGACGGCAATTATGATTTTGACTATGTTGCTCCAAAGGAGTTTGTGAATGTCGGACAGAAAAAGACCAACATTGCCGGCGGCATTGCTTTTGTGGAAGAGATCCTCACGATGGATCAGGCACAAACGTTTTTAGGCAGAGAGAATATGCCGGCAGTGGCGATCATCTATGTCAACAAAGATCTGCTCTTGACCGATGATAAAGGCACGCTCTTGGGCGGCTCGCTTGCGGATTTGATGGCGATGTCCGATAATACTGTTATTCCTGCTTACTATGTTAAAGATGATACCACAGTGACGGCATTGCTGGACTATTTGAAGAAAGAAGGTTATGAGGACTTTTATATTATGTCCGACAAACCCGACTTGGTGAAGGCGGCACGTGCGGAAATGACGATCGCGCGCGGAATCCTTGATTTGACAGCGCAATATGCAGACAAGACAGAGCTTGATAAGGAAGATCTCATAGCGATCAGAAAATTGGTCTTTTCAAATGACTGCAAGATTGCTGTATTGCCGCAATCTGTTGCTAACAAAGAAGATATCGGCACACTTTGCAAATGGCAGGTTACTCCTTGGGTGAAGGCAGACAAAGGATTGACCGGAAAGGTCGATGCATTGAGTTTGTTGCTCTCTTCTGCGTATGGCATTATTTCCGATAACACCGAACTGTTGACTACTGTCGCAACGAATACTCTGGTCAATGGAACGCTTGCAAGAACACCGGTGATCATCGGGCATAGAGGTCTTGGAGGCATTACGACAGATGCGCCGGAAAACACTTTAAAAAGTGCGATCTTGGCTTATAATGCCGGTGCAAACGCTGTTGAATTCGATATATATATCACGAAGGACGGTAAAGTCGTTGCCAACCATAACTCAACGACGAATAAAATGGCAAATATTTCGGATGACAAATCCGTGTCTGTATCCATTGAAAACAGCAATTATGCCCAGCTCAAGCGGTATTACTATACCGGGTATTTCCTCAAAGATGAAAATGGAGAATTTATTCTCGATGAAAACGGGGAAAAGCAGGTTGACAAAACAATGAGTGTCGATCTGCTTGAAGATTACCTGAAGTATTTCAAGGGTAAAGACATTCAGTTGGTGATTGAGATCAAAAGTACTCAGAAAGATCGGATTGTCAAAGCTGTAAAGACATTGATCGATCAGTACGAAATGTACGATCAGGTGAATATCATCGCTTTTGGAAGAACCAATGCATTTGAGTCATTGCGTGAACTGTATCCGGAAATGAACATCGGCTATCTGACAGACAGCACCAATGCCAATAGTGACAGCAATAAAGCGATTCAAGCTGCGCTTTCTGAAATTCAAAAGTACAATATGACGTATAATCCTTCAAAGAAGGGATATACATCTGCCTTCGTGCGTGCTGCGACTTACAGAGGGGTTACCACGTGGCCTTGGACATTCTATAACGACAGTGAGATTTATCAATACATCACCTACGGACACGCAGGTATCACTACTGACTACTCTACGATGATCACCGATTTTGTGCGTGATTTAAAGGCAACTTCTCCGGAAAATTGTGCGTCGGGCAGCAGTTTTGAAATTACCGTCAGCAAAATGACATATGGCAGAGAAGATATCATTGGTCTTGATGAGAATACCGAGATCATTCTCGTCGGTGGGGAAGAACTGGTCGATAAGCTCGATGGCAACAAGATCACACTGCGTGATGGTGCAGAGGGAACGCTTTATTACATGGTCTCTTACAAACAGACGATGAATAAAGATTACAACTACACGATCTATACCCAGCCGATCGCTGTCAATGTCGGCGGCACAGTTGCCGAAGGAGTCATCGTGACGGGATATGAAGGATATGTCACCGAAAATGAAGTAGAACTGTTCATCCGTTTTTCAGTGAGTTCGATTGGTAAAAAGATTTCTTTGACGGTCGGAGAAAAGACGGAAGAACTTACGGTTACAGAAAAAGGTGTGTCTGTGAAACTTGCAAAGACGGCACTGAATGAAAGGATTACCATTCGCTTCGGTGAAGAGACTATAGTTGAGTATTCGCTGAATGATTATTTGACCGCGGTAAGTGCTCTTGAAAGTGCCACCACCGAGCAAAAAGCCGTTGCAAACGCGCTGTTGAATGGTGTGAATTACGGACAGTATCTCACGACAGTTAAAAAAGAAGAGGAGTAATAACGCTTTTTGCTTCATCTGCGGATAGATGGATCACAACTGCATTTGAATAACATGAAAAAGTTTTTAGCAATCGTGTTTGTCGCGCTCTTGCTGTTGTCTGCATCGGCGTGTCAAGTGTCCAAAACCGAACCGCCTGTGGGAGGAGCGACTTATTCGGAAGTCGCTTCCTCCGAAACAGGTATAAATTACAGTTATCAAGCGCGTTTTTTCATGATCAATGACAATCACGGCGCATTTACCTCCTCCAATGACAGCACAGGCGTAGAGCGGATTGATACCCTTTTGACGATGCTTGAAAACGCCAACGGCGATTATATCAAGATTGCCAACGGCGACCTGTTACAGGGCAGTTATGTCAGCAATAGCCTGCGCGGAAGACCGATGATCGAAGCATTAAATGAAATGAATTTCACTTGCTTTGTGATCGGTAATCATGAATTTGACTGGGGCATTGAGGAAATCGCTAAGTATGCGGATGGCATTCTTGACAATGGGGAAGCGGAATTTCCTTTTCTTGGTGCAAACATTGTCTATAAAGAGAGTGGCAAGCGCCCTGAGTGGATCGAGCCGTATACGATCGTTGAGCAAAACGGTCTTAAAGTCGGCATCATCGGGGTGATCGGCGATCGCCTTGAAAGCAGTATTTTATCTACAAAGGTCGAGGATTATGAATTCCTTCCGTATACTTCGATGGTTGGTGAATATGCCGCAGAGTTGCGAGAAGCCGGCTGTGATTCCGTTGTACTTGCCACGCATGAATATGAGCAGGGAACCAACAATACTATTGCGACTCTGTCCGACATTCAAGCGATCGACGCTATCTTTTGTGCACACACGCACCAGAAGATCAATGATCAAGTGGCTCGTTCCGATGGCTACTTGATCCCTGTTTTGCAGAATTATGGCAACGGAGGCACTGCTTCTGAACTTATTCTTGATTACAGCAGTGATAATTACCCGGTTGTTACTTCCAGACAATATAACATCCGTTCTTATGATTTAAGTGTTGAGATGACGCAGAGCGTTATTGAGCGCTATAGAGAAGCAATCAAAAGTTCGGAGGAAATTATTACAGAGTTGCCGAATCCGCTCAGTAAATCCGAACTTGGTGTGCTTGCTTGCGATAGTATGAAATTTGAGTTTTCTGTTGACATCGGGGCGATCAACATAGCCGGTGTCCGTGCGACGATTGATCATACATCGGTGACGGCGGCGGATCTTTACAAGGTCTTTCCGTTCGATAACTATATCGTTTTGGTTACCATCAGTGGGGAGCAGATCAAAGAATTGTATACAAGAAGCGGTAGCTTCTTGTATTTCAACAGTGATTTTGATCCTTCCGATTTTTCGGACAAGGATGAGTATACTGTTGCTGTTGTTGACTATGTGTTTGAGTCTCCTTACTATACATACGTTTTCGATGGCAGCAATTATCAGTATACCGCGCAGCATTTGCGTGAACTGATGATTGAACATTTTTCCTAAGAATAAAGGAGAAAAACATCTACAAGATCATATTTGTTGATGTGTGATATGATTTCCAACAGAAAAATGCCACGGCGTTGTTGCCGTGGCATCAGCTTTTTTTGTTTAGAAAAACTGCTTTGTTGACAGTCAAAAGCACCGCAACGTGCGGTGCTTTTGAGCGTAAACGAATCTTCTATTATATTGTTTTCATGTGGTATTTGAATTCCGTTATCCTTGTGCAAAGTGCCTCGGCATCAGCGCGGTCATGTGTGACAAGGAGAAAGGTTTTTCCTATTAAAAAGTCCTTTATAGGCGTGAAAAGCATCTTTTTACTTTCCTCGTCCAATCCTTTGAACGGTTCATCGAAGAGGTAGATCTCTCCATTAAGCGCGAGCGCACGTGCGATGACAGCGCGTTGCGCCATGCCGCCGGAGAGCTCGCTTGGGTATTTTTTTGAATGTTCCTTCAAGCCAAACGTTATTAGCAATTCCATTGCGCGTGCTGTTGCGTGTTTTTCCTGAATGACTGCGGCGACGTTTTCAAGGACGGTAAAGGTGGGTAACAATCGTGGTTCTTGAAAAAGATATACAACTTCGCCGTTGACTTCTACTGTTCCGCTGTCAGGTTCTTCCAACCCTGCGATCAAACGAAGCAAAGTGGTTTTGCCACATCCGGAAGGGGCAATGATTCCCAAGCGCTCACAGGGGGCGACGTGCATTGAAAGTCCGTTTATGACCATCTGTGTATCGTATGATTTTTTTATATTCTTTAAAATGATCATTTTCGATACTTTCTCCTTTCATATAGCCAAAAACAACCTTCCATCAATTTTTCCAGTGTATAACTGCCGGTAACGACTAGCACGGTCCATGCGATCAGTTCGCTTGTCAGAAGATTTTCCTTTGAAAATTGCATATTTCCGCCTATGGTGTTCTTGATCCGTCCCAACACCTCAGCCGCAACACCGGCCTTGAAAGCCAGACCGAGCGCGGTGAGCATTGCCGTTTTGAAAAAGGGATAGACCTGCGGAATGATCAGATATTTGATTTTCTTTAAAAAAGAAAATCGGTAGCAATTTGCCATTTCGTAAAGTCCGACATCTTTACTTTTAAACCCGGCTTCTGTGTTTGCCCAGATGATCGGCAGGACGATCAACACCGTGAGAATGCTCGGCATAGCATCGATCCCTCCCGACACTCGATAGAGGAGCATCATGAGGATCAGCACTACAGATGCGACTGGGGTAGCCTTGATTATTGACAAAAAAGGTGAAAAGAAGATGTGAAGAACCTCGACCTTTGCTGTCAATGCCGCAAGCCCGACACCGAAAAGAACGCCAACGAGATAGCCGGTTAAAATGTTGCGGAAGGTCGCAAAAATGCTCTTCCACAGCCCACCGCTCCTTGAAATATCAAAAAAAGCTTTGAGCGTTTCGATGGGTGTAGGCAATATCCAACTTTCACCGATCAGTTCTGCGGCAATCCACCAGATCGCTATCCAAAGAGCGACTGATAGGGCAGTTAGTAGCGTTTTCACACTTCTTTTCACAGTTTAGTTCTCTCTTTTATTTGTTGTAGTAGAAATCATCTCCCGGCAGTTTGCCGCCGATAGATTTTGGATCGAGACCGAAAAGCACTTCAAGTGTGCCTGCCATGGCATTCTTCATCTGTTCGCCCTCATAGCAAATGAGATTGCTTTTGGTGATGGCAACTTTTGCAATCGGCGCTTTGGCAATGATTCCTGCATCGACTACGGCTTGTGCCGCCTCATCGTCTGCCTTTTTGATGAATTCAACGGATGTTCTGTATTCGGTGAGGAATGCATCCAAGGCGTCTTTGTGCTCTTGAGCAAATATTTTGGTCGCAACCACACAGCCTTGTGTCAGTTCACAGTCAGCAACACGATTCCACTCTTCTGTCATGTCGAGTGCGTATCTGACATTTTCCACTGTTTTGCTGACAACAGTTGCTCTCGGTTCGGGAAGCATCACGATGCAGGAAGGATTTGACGCGATCTTGGCTGAAACTTCTTCTGCGGAGGCGCTGTATTCCACCGTCACATCACTGCCGACGGTCAGTCCATTCTCCTTCAAGACATATTCCAAAATATACTGTGGCGTGGAGCCCTCGCCGGTGGTGTAGATCGTCTTACCTTTAAGGTCTGTAATGCTCTTGACGGTTTCGCCGTTTACTTCCAAAACGTAGAGTACACCGAGGGTGTTAAGGGCAACTAATTCGACATCGACGTCAGGCATATTGTAGAGTTTTGCTGCCACATTGACGGGAAGCGCCGCCAGGTCGTAAATGCCGGTTTTCAAACCTGCGATGACCTGTGTGGGATCGGATTTGACATCGATGGTATAGTTGTTGACGGTCGCTTTGGCATTGTTGTCGACGATCAACTTGGAGGCACCAAGACCGGTTGAACCGGAAAGCAGTGCCAATTTTACATCTTCTCCTTCAAAGGAAGGCTCGGTGGAACTTTTACTTTCGGTAGGCGTTACGGAAGCGCCGACGCTCGGCTCAGCGCCTTCGGTCGTGATAAAATTTTTGGCGCAGCCTGTTGTCGCAAGGAGCATCAACACAGCCAAAACAAATGCAAGTGTTTTTTTCATGATTTCATTCCTCTTTCTTCTGTAAGAACGACTTGATTGCCGTTCTTTTCGATTTTTTTCTCTTCAATCAACTTTTCAAATGCACGATAGAGACTTGCTCTTCCGATCCCCAAACGTGAGGCAAGGGATGCCATCCGACAGGGAAGGATGCGCACACCGTTTTCTTCCGGCAGTTTTTTTAGAAAGGTATAGACCTTTTCTTCGGCGGTCGGCGCGGTATAGAAGCGAATACGTTCGTTTAAAAAGCGGATCTTTTCCGACTGCACCGAAATAACATTGCGTGCTAAGTGAGGTTCGGTTTTCATCAGCTCTCCGAACAGCGTTTCAGGAATCCAAAATACCGTTGTTTTGCTTAGTGCGTGAATGTTGGTTTCAAATCGTTCTCCTTCTGCAAACAGAGAGGAAAAACCGAAAACAGCACCGGGGAGCAGTCGATTGAGAGTGACCTTATCTGCTTTTTGTCCCGCACCGATTTGCAACCGTCCTTCATACAGGATACCGAGTGCTCCGCCGTCATATGCAACGCGATCTCCCTTTTCATATTGCTTTTTCAAAAAAGCGGGAGAAGTGAGAAGCAGTGACGGTAGATCTTGCGTACATCCGTCAAAAAGTGGGAGTTTTGCAAGAAATTCTTTCTCCAAATGGATATTCGCCATATCTTACCTCTGAAAAGTGTTTCATTTGAGACGGTTTTATTATACACAAAGAAAAAAGAATGTCAAGAACTTTTTGAAATTTCTTTGTGAGAAGTTCATATTTTTTGCAAAGAAAACTTGAAAAATCATAAAATGTATGGTATACTGTAATCGTATATGAAAATTTATAAGAAAGGATCGACGATATGGCTATACTTCCGCTACCGAAAAAGAAGCAAGCGCTATATGAAGTGACGCCCTTCAGCTCTTTCAGAGAGATGTTGGAGATCGCGAGAACAGAAGCAGGCGATACTATTGCTATTAAATATAAGGAAAAATCCATCAGACGAGATGTGACATACAATGAACTGGTCAACCGGGTGGATGTGCTAGGCACGGCACTTGCAGACCTTGAAGGAGGATTGGGGCATGTTGCGATCCTTGGCGAAAACAGTTTTCGCTGGATATCCGTTTATCTGACCGTGCTTTGTTCGGATGGTGCGGTGATTCCCATGGACAGCGAACTGCCTTTTTCCGAGATAATCAATATTTTGAATCACAGTGATACCACGACTGTTTTCTTTGACAAGACGTTTTTGGAGTATTTTAAAGAAAACAAAGCACTTCTTCCGAATGTTAAAAATTATGTGTGTCTAAATCTAAGAGCTTCTGAGGCGGAGGATGGTATCCTCTCCTATGATGCTCTTGTAGAAAAGGGTGCGGCGGCACTCAGTGAGGGCGATGAGCGGTTCTTGCATACCAGAGCTGCCGGTGGGGTATTGAAGATGTTGATCTACCACAGCGGCAGTTTGGACGGACTCTGTGCGGTAATGCTCACGCAGGATAATCTGATCAATGAGGTTAAGAGCATTTTAGCGTTGACTCCTTTTTATAAGAGGACTCTTTCTGTTGTTCCGTATTACAAATCTATGGAACTTGTCACCTGTCTTCTTTCCTCCTTTCACAGTCATGCGACGGTTTGCATCGGTGATGGCTATAAGCAATTCCAGAAGAATTTATTGGAATATCAGCCGGATTATCTTTTTTTGCCCCCGCTTTATGTTGAGAGCATTCATAAGAAACTGATTACTACTATTGAGAAGCAGGGTCGCCTTGAAACCTTCGAAACGCTGATCAAGACCAGTGCGGCAATGCGCAAAGTCGGCATTGACAGAACAAAGCAGTTCTTCTCTGCTATTCATGAAATGGCAGGCGGAAAACTGGAAGCGGTATATGTGACCGGTGCTTTTGTGAATCCCGAATCTATTCGTTTTTTTGATGATATCGGCTTCCCGGTTTTGTCGAGTTACGGCATGGCGGAATGCTCCTCACTGATTGCTATTGGTAGAGAACAGAAGAAGGATTTGCATTCTGTCGGTGTCATTCTGCCTTGTGTGCAGGTGAAGATTGCAGACCCGGATGAAGAAGGTATCGGTGAGATCTGCATTCGCGGTGAAAGCACCACGATGGGTTACTATAAAAATCCGGGCAAAACGGCAGAGCGTTTCGAATTGGCAGGATGGTTCCGCACGGGTGACACCGGAAAGATCACGGCTGACGGCAGGCTGTATATAGACGAGATCAACCCGGAAAAAATGATTTTCAAAAGTGGCAGAACGGTGTTGAAGGCGGAAATCGAAGGATACCTTGAGACGTTGCCCGGCATTGAGACGGCGGCTGTCTACACAGGAAAGAATGCTGACGGTGTCGAATTGCTCATTGAGGCGGATATCGTTTTAAATGACGAGTTGTCCGATCTTGATAAGAACGCACGTGTGGCGGCTGTTAAAGAAAAGATCGATCGATTAAACAACACATTGCCGGCATATAAGAGAGTCAGCAAAGTCCATATCAAAAAGAGGTAGGATGCTATGGTAAGAATTAAGCAAGATCGTTGCTCTATCGTAAAACTGGTTGAGCTTGCCGTTTTAACGGCGATTGTGTTGGTTTTGCAATTGGGCGGATTTGTACTTCGTCTACCGTTTCTTGCCACGCCGGTCAGTTTGGTTCTGATTCCCATCGTACTTGGTGCAATTCTGACAGGTCCGATCGGCGGTGCTTGGCTTGGCTTGGTTTTTGGTTTAGAAACGCTGTTCGTATGCGGTGTGATGGGAACGGATCTTTTCACAGCTACCCTCTTTCAAGCGCATCCCGTGCTTACTTCGGTTACCTGTATCGGTAAAGGTGTTCTTGCAGGGTTGGTGGCAGGGCTTTGCTATCGTGCGTTTGAGAAAAAGAATCGTTATGCGGCGGTGTTTACCGCCGCTGCCGTTGCGCCTGTTGTCAACACCAGCTTCTTTATTCTTTGCGGACTGTTGATGCGAGATACCATTGCCCAAAACTTCCTTGAGCAGGGCAGTACCGTGATTTATTTCTTGGTGATCGGCTGTGCGGGATTCAATTTTATCTTTGAGTTTTTGGTCAACATGATCTTTACTCCTGCCATTCACAGATTGATCTTATTGCTCAGCAAGAATAAAGCATGATCTGTACATGGAGGTGATTCAGATGAACAGGCAAGTATTTTTCTCTGCGGACATTCTTTTGCCGAAGAGAGAGTATGAAAAGTGGGCAGTTGTTGCGTGCGACCAATTTACCTCGGAAGAACGATATTGGACATCAGTTGATGCCTTGGTTGGGGAAGCGCCTTCGGCTCTGCGGCTGATCTTGCCGGAGATATACCTTGAAAAAGAAGGCGTGGAGGAGCGCATTGCAACCATTCAGAGCAATATGGAACATTATCTTGCCTCGGATATTTTTACGGAAGAGCGGGGAATGATCTATCTTGAGCGTACCATGCCCGACGGTTCTATTCGTCACGGAGTGGTTGGTGCGATCGATCTTTCCGATTACGACTTCCGGGCGGAGAGTCATTCGCTCATTCGTGCCACTGAAGAAACAGCGATCGAACGCATTCCGCCTCGTTTGAGGGTTAGAGAAGGGGCTGCGTTAGAACTTCCGCACATTCTTTTGTTGATCGATGATCCGGAGAATACCGTGATAGCACCGCTGACTGCTGAAAAAGAAGATCTTCGCAGGGTGTATGACTTTGAATTGATGATGCACAGCGGACACCTGACGGGATATTGTCTTGGGAAAGCACATCAGCGTACATTATCCGCTGCGTTAGAAGCGCTGGCAGAGAAAGCGGAAGACGGTCTGCTTTTCGTTGTGGGGGATGGTAATCATTCGCTTGCGACTGCCAAAGCGGCATCTGAGACGAGCGACAGTCCTCTTGCAAAACGAGCATTGGTCGAGATCGTCAATATCCACGATCCTGCCATTCGCTTTGAGCCGATATACCGCGCGCTGTTCGGTGTGGATGAAGAAGCACTCTTCTCTGCATTTCTTGCCGCGATGGGCGGAGAATATGAAGGTGAAGATGGGCAGGATTTTGATCTCGTCGGCAGTGGGATCACGCGCACGGTGCGCGTCAAGCCTAGGGCAAAATTGCCGGTCGGAACCCTGCAACCCTTTTTGGATGACTATCTAAACCATCATCCGGAAGTCAGAATCGACTATATCCATGGCGAGGAAACACTCTTTGACCTTTGTGGGAAAGCGGGTGTTGCGGGTTTTATTTTCAAAGGAATGGAAAAAAATGAGTTGTTTGAAGCGGTACGTGTAGACGGCTCGTTGCCCAGAAAAACTTTTTCAATGGGGCATGCATTTGAAAAACGCTTCTATATGGAAGCGCGAAGAATAAAATAAAGAATGAAAGGAATTATTATTATGAAAAAAGCACTCAGAATCTTAGCACTTGCGATGGTATTGGCAACACTGTCTTTGACACTGCTTTCTTGCGCTCCGACTTTGTCCGGAACATATGCGGCGGAAGGTATTCTCTCCGAAGGTTCATTCGCTTTCAATGGAAGCAAAGTCACCTACACATCGAAGTTGCTTGGCAAAGCTCAAAGCTATGAAGGCAAATATTCGATCAATGAAGATGCAGGCACCATTACTTTCACCTTTGATGATGAAGATTGTCCGTTTGAAAACGGTAGCTACGATTTTACTCAGGATAAGGAGGCGGATACCGTAAAGATCGGTCTGGTGACCTATACTAAGCAGTGATCCGACAGAAAGTCACCGCGAGCAAATGCGCTTGCGGTGACTTTTGAAAAAATATTCACGAAATCCAATAAAAATTCAGAAATACCACTTGACAAATGGGCGAATAAGTGATATTATACTCGTTGTTATGAATGAATATGCAATAAGGGGTATGGCTATGAAAAAACTCGATCCGAAAAATATCAAAAAGGTTGTTTTAGCTTATTCGGGAGGATTGGATACTTCCATCATCATCCCGTGGTTGAAGGAAAATTACAATAATTGCGAGGTTATCTGTGTCTCCGGAAATGTCGGTCAGGCAAGTGAGCTTGAAGGGTTAGAAGAGAAGGCATTAAAGACCGGCGCGTCCAAACTGTATGTTGAGGATCTGACCGAGGACTTCCTCAAGGAATGTGTTTTCCCCTGTGTGCAGGCAGGTGCACTCTATGAAGGATATATGCTTGGAACGGCTTTTGCAAGACCGTTTATTGCTAAGCGGGTAGCAGAGATCGCGTTGGCAGAAGGTGCGGATGCCATCTGTCACGGTTGCACCGGCAAGGGCAATGATCAGGTTCGTTTTGAGCTTGGCATCAAGGCATTTGCACCCGATATGCCGATCATCGCGCCTTGGAGAGAATGGACGATCAAGTCCCGTGAAGAGGAGATCGATTATGCTGAGGCACACAACATTCCGCTGAAGATCAGCAGAGAGACCAACTATTCGAAAGATAAGAATATTTGGCACCTTTCTCATGAGGGCATGGATCTTGAAGATCCGGCAAATGAGCCGCAATACAATAAATCGGGCTTCCTTGAGATGGGGGTTTCTCCCGAACAGGCACCGGACAAACCTACCTATATCACCATTCATTTTGAACAGGGGGTACCGACTGCTATCGACGGCAAGGAGATGAACGCAACCAATATCGTTCTTACCCTCAACAAACTCGGCGGTGAGAATGGTATCGGGCTTTATGATGTGGTGGAAAATCGTTTGGTTGGAATGAAGAGCAGAGGTCTTTACGAGACTCCGGGCGGAGCAATCTTATATCATGCGCATGAGGTCCTTGAAACCATCTGTTCTGATAAGGAAACGCAACATTACAAGGCACTTGTGGCGCAGAAATTGGCAGAGAATGTTTATAACGCGTTGTGGTACACTCCGCTGACTGAGGCGATCTTGGCATTCGTCAAGAGCACGCAAAAGTATGTCACGGGCGATGTCAAGTTGAAACTCTATAAGGGCAATATCATCAATGCCGGTGTGACATCCCCCTATTCTCTGTATGATCCGGAGATCGCGACATTTGATGAGGATGATGTGTATGATCAGTCGGATGCCGCAGGGTTTATCAATCTGTACGGATTGCCCACCAAAGTCTATGCCAAGATGAAGGTAAAGAACGGAATTCAATAATGAAAGAACAAGGTCGAAGCAGGTAAAAACCCGCTTCGCCCTTTGAACGTTTTATAGAAACTGAATATTTATGTTAAAAATGTTCAATGCGAGGTATATTTATGCAAAAATTGTGGGTGGGAAGGACCGCCGGTGCGCTTTCAAAGGAGGCCGATGATTTCAATTCTTCCATTGCAGTGGATCAAAAGATGTATAGGCAGGATATTGAAGGCTCGATCGCGCATGCCGCGATGTTGGAGTTTTGCGGTATCTTGTCTACAGAAGCCGTCGCTGAGATCACTGCGGGGTTGAAGGGCATTTTAGCCGATCTTGAGAGCGGAAAATTGGAGATCGATCCTGAAGCAGAGGACATTCACATGTTTATAGAAGCGGAGTTGACCGCGCGAATCGGAGAATACGGAAAAAAACTGCACACTGCGCGTTCGCGGAACGATCAGGTTGCACTTGATCTGCGGATATACTTGCGCGATGAATGTGCCGTTGTTAAAAAGCAGATCTTGGATCTGATCACTGCAATTATAAAGCAGGCGAAAGAAAATGAAACAGTCATTATGCCGGGTTACACCCATCTTCAGCGTGCACAGCCGATCTTGTTTGCGCATCAGTTGCTTGCCTATGTCGAAATGCTGAAGCGGGACTACGGCAGGATCGAAGATGCTGTCAAGCGGATGAACTATTCGCCGCTCGGCAGTTGTGCACTTGCCGGAACGACATATCCTACTGACCGAGAGTATACAGCGAAATTGCTTTCCTTTGATGGGGTAACTGCAAATAGTATTGACGGTGTTTCTGACCGTGATTTTTGTGTGGAACTGCTGTCGGCTTTCTCAATTTTGATGATGCATCTTTCTCGCTTTTCGGAGGAAATCATCCTTTGGTCTTCCTTTGAATTCGGCTTTGTGAGACTTGATGATGCTTTTACAACCGGATCAAGCATTATGCCGCAAAAGAAAAATTCCGATATGGCGGAATTGGTTAGAGGAAAGACCGGAAGAGTCTACGGAGACTTGATTGCTACCTTGACAATGTTAAAGGGGTTGCCTTTGGCATACAATAAGGATATGCAAGAGGACAAGGAGAGCATTTTCGATGCGCTTATAACCGTACAAAAATGTTTGACAGTTTTTGCTCCGATGGTGGAAACGATGAAGGTCAACAGAGAACAGATGCTGAAAGCAGCAAAGAGCGGATATATAAATGCCACCGATCTTGCGGACTATCTGACGAAAAAAGGGATGTCCTTCCGCAGTGCATACAAGATTGTCGGAAAGATTGTTGGGGACTGTGTGGAAGAGGGCAAGGTGCTCGAAGATCTTTCGCTTTCGGAATATAAAAAACACAGTGAGATTTTCGAGGAAGACCTTTATGAGGCGATCGATCTGAAAACCTGCGTTGAAAAACGGATCTCGGAAGGTGGGACGGGTTTTGATTCGGTCAAAAAGCAAATAGAACAGGCAGAAGCGTTTTTAAAGAGGAACTATGTATAAAATTGTATCAAAAAAAGAATTGAATCCAACTGTGACTATGATGGATATTGAAGCACCTTATGTTGCCGCAAAGGCAGAGCCGGGGCAATTTATTATTTTGCGTGTCGATGATGACGGGGAGCGCATCCCACTGACCATTGCGGGATATGACCGTGCGGCGGGTACGGTGAAGATCATTTTTCAGATCGTCGGTGCGACGACAAACCTTCTGAACCACAAAAAAGAAGGAGAATATATCAAGGACTTTGTCGGCCCTCTTGGGAAGGCGACAGAAACGGACGGAATTCATAGGGTCTGTATCGTCGGTGGCGGTGTCGGTTGCGCGATCGCTTTGCCAATCGCACAAAAACTGCATGAACAGGGATGTGAAGTTCATTCGGTCATTGGGTTTCGAAACAAGGATCTGGTAATCTTGCAAGAGGATTTTGCGGCTTGTTCCGATCGACTTGTCGTAATGACGGACGACGGTTCATGCGGCAGAAAAGGAGTGGTGACACTTCCGCTTGCCGAAGCGATTGAAGCGGGAGAAGATTATGACGAAGTAATCGCCATTGGACCGCTTGTCATGATGAAATTTGTGGTTGCCACTACCAAGCCGCACGGGATTAAGACGGTCGTTTCAATGAACCCGATTATGATCGACGGTACCGGAATGTGCGGCGGTTGCAGACTGACAGTCGGTGGACAAACGAAATTTGCCTGCGTAGATGGACCGGACTTTGACGGGTTTGAGGTCGATTTCGACGAAGCCATGGAGAGAGGCAGCATCTACCGCGATTTTGAGAAGCATGCATATGAAGAGAGCTGCAATCTCTTCAAGAAGGAGGATCTGTAAAATGGCAAACATGTCTTTGAAAAAGAATCCGATGCCTTCACAAGAACCTCTTGTAAGAGCGCACAATTTTAAAGAAGTCGCGCTCGGGTATGGTGAAGAGACAGCCCTTGACGAGGCGGCAAGATGCTTAAACTGTAAGAATATGCCATGTGTCTCCGGATGTCCTGTAAAGGTACATATTCCCGCATTTATTGAACGAGTTAAGGAAGGAGATTTTGAGGGAGCATATCAGATCATTTCAAAAAGCTCCAGTCTTCCGGCAGTCTGTGGCAGAGTTTGTCCGCAGGAGAGCCAGTGCGAGAGCAAATGCGTCAGAGGTATCAAGGGTGAGCCGGTCGGTATTGGGCGACTTGAACGTTTTGTAGCGGATTGGCACAATGCACACGACAGTGATAAGATCGCGGTACCTGCCCCGAACGGTCACAAGGTGGCTGTTGTCGGTTCAGGTCCTTCCGGGTTGACCTGCGCGGGTGATCTTGCAAAAAAAGGTTATGAGGTTACTGTTTTTGAGGCATTACATCTTGCGGGCGGGGTATTGGTATATGGTATTCCCGAATTTAGATTGCCCAAGGCGATCGTAGAAAAAGAGGTCGACACTTTAAAAAAATTAGGTGTGAAGATCGAGACGAATATGGTCATCGGCAAGACACTGACCGTCGATGAACTGTTTGAACTTGGCTATCAGGCTGTTTTCATCGGTTCGGGAGCAGGGTTGCCGAAGTTTATGGGCATTCCCGGTGAATCGCTCAAGGGCGTATATTCCGCAAATGAATTTTTGACGAGATCAAACTTGATGAAAGCCTATAAGGAAGATAGTACTACCCCCATATTGAAAGCGAAAAATGTGGCAGTTGTGGGTGGTGGCAATGTGGCGATGGATGCTGCGCGAACAGCTCTTAGACTGGGTGCAGAGCATGTATATATCGTATATCGCCGTTCTCTCGAAGAACTTCCCGCAAGGAAGGAAGAGGTGGAGCATGCGATGGAAGAGGGTATTGAATTTAAGTTGCTCAATAACCCCACCGAAGTTCTTGGTTATCATAATCCCGAGGATAAACGCGATCCGAAGAACGGCAGTGTCGTCGGCTTGAAGTGCATCCAAATGCAACTCGGTGAGCCGGACGCTTCCGGCAGGCGCCGTCCGATCGAAATTCCCGGTTCGGAATTTGTGTTGGATGTTGATTGTGTTATTATTTCGATCGGAACTGCTCCCAATCCTCTCATCAAGAGTACCACTGCGGGATTGGAGACCAACAAGCACGGAGGAATCATCGTCACCGAAGAAACGGGCGAGACCTCTAAAGAAAATGTTTATGCCGGCGGAGACGCCGTTACAGGCGCAGCAACGGTCATTCTTGCGATGGGTGCGGGCAAAACCGCTGCGGCGGCAATCGATCAAAAATTGATGGGCTAAGTGCAAAAGGACGCAACGCAAACGGTTGCGCCCTTTTTTGTTCAATTTTTAAACCTTTGTAACCATTGGCGGCCATAGCATTGCCTGCGCAAAACCGTTGATTGCCCACAAAATGGCCATTAAGGGAAGTGAAAATGCATAGCAGGGGAAGAGAAGATTGATCACGCTTACAAATGATCAATCCCATAAAAATGAGGTTTTCTGGTATGATCTTGTTATCGATTCTGCTGTTGATGATCTGCCCGAGCCCGTAGGATATCGGCATAGATACAAGAATGATCGCGGGTAAATCCGGTAGAATCCGATACTGCTACAATGATCGCGCCGAAATTGATTCGCGTAACATAGCTTGCAAAACAGATATAAGCAAGTAGCCACGCCAAGCGACTCCCGTTGATAACAGATTTTTTCATAGCGCATTCCTTCTTTCCTTGACCAAAAATTATAACACTATGAAGAAAATTTATCAAGTTTTTTATCTGAAGCAAAACAGGGATTGACAATCCGAAAAAAATGTGTTATTGTAAGGAAAAAGTGAGAGAAGGAAGTTTTTATGAATGCACATATGAGCAAGCCGCTGTTTTACATTCTTTCCTTTACATGGGGACTGCCGATGAACTTGATTGGAATAGCAGTGGCAGTTTATTTGCTCCTTACGGGACACCATGCAAAGCGGTGGAATTACTGCTTTTATTTTGAAGTCGGCGAGGGCTGGGGCGGCACGGAATTGGGTGTATTCTTTTTGGTCAACAAAAATCCAAGCGCACATATTAAAGATCACGAACACGGACACGGTATTCAGAACTGTTATTTCGGACCGCTTATGTTGCCGATCATTTCGATCCCGTCTTTTTTGCGCTACTGGTACAGGGAACTGCGCTATCACCGCAGGGGAAAGAACCCACCTGTGGCATATGATTCGATTTGGTTCGAAGGTTCTGCGACAAGGCTTGGAAGGGAATTGAGCAATTGGTTGCATGGAGAAAATAATTGTTGACAATCGCTAAGATCTGTGCTACAATATGCGAAAACGTAAAGGTGGTATCTTTAATGGAGTATGAGATCAAGGGTGGGTCATTTCCGGTTGTTGTTTGTCAACTTTCAAACGGCGAAAAGATGATCACTGAGCGTGGTTCGATGGTTTGGATGACTCCCAACTTGCAAATGGAAACAAAGGGTGGCGGTGTTGGCAAGATGTTCTCCAGAATGGTTTCTGGAGAGAGCATTTTTCAGAATATATATACTGCCCAAGGTAATGCTATGATCGCGTTTGGTTCAAGTTTTCCCGGACGGATCAAAGTCCTTGAGATCGCGCCCGGTAAAGAAATGATCTTGCAGAAATCTTCTTTCTTAGCGGCAGAAGCAGGGGTGGAATTGTCTGTGCATTTCAACAAGAAATTAGGTGCAGGTTTGTTTGGCGGGGAAGGTTTTATCATGCAAAAACTTACCGGAAACGGCATTGCTTTTGCGGAGATCGATGGGGAATTGATCGAATACGAACTGCAACCCGGACAGAGGATCATTGTCAGTAGCGGCAATGTTGCAGGCTTTACCTTTGGTGTGCAAATGGACATCACAATGGTTTCGGGCATGAAAAACAAACTGTTCGGTGGGGAAGGATTCTTTCAAACCGTTCTTACAGGTCCCGGAAGAGTGTGGCTTCAGACAATGCCGATTGTGTCGGTCGCGACTGCCATTAGCCCGTATATTCCATCCGGAAATGATTAAACAGCGTTGACTCTACTACCGACTGCCTGCGCGCGGTCGGTATTTTTTGGTGATAAAAATGAAGAGAAAAGGGATTAAACGTACCGTTTTGACGATTTTTTGTCTATCCTGCATTGCAGGTGTCATAACGGGTATGTTGATATTTTTGTTTAAAGCGGCATCTTCTGTCGTTATTGACTTTTCAGGCAAGTTGTATGCCTTTGTGCGTGCGGATATCAATTGGCTTCCGCTTTTTCTTGTAGGTGCTACTGTTGTCGGTCTTTGCTCTGCGCTGATTCTTCAAAAAGCAAAAGATTGTCGCGGAGGCGGTATCCCAACAGCAGTGGCATCTGTTCGCGCACTCATTCCCATGCGATGGGTAGAGGGGATATTCGGTGTGTTTTTTGCCGCGATGCTTACTTATCTTGGCGGTGTGCCGCTCGGTAATGAAGGACCGAGTGTTCAGATGGGCACGGCGGTTGGCAAAGGGACGGCATACCTCATCGGTAAAAAGGGCAGAGCGTATGAACGCTACACCATGACCGGTGGTGCGTGCGCCGGCTTTGCCACGGCAACAGGTGCGCCGTTGACCGGCATTATTTTTGCACTTGAAGAGGTGCACCGTCGTTTTTCGCCGACCATCTTTTTGGCGGCGGCAACTTCTGTTTTGACGGGGAGCGTCACACAAGACCTGCTTGCACGCATTTTTTCTGTTGATGTTTCGATGTTTTCCTTTGACTTTTCCGGTAAATTGGCGATCAAAGAACTTCCGCTTGCCGCGTTGGTCGGTATCCTTTGCGCGTGCGCGGCTTTAGCTTTTACCCTACTTTACCAACGCATTCGTCGTATTGTGAATCGACTTCTCAAAAGGATATCATTTGTGCCGTTGGTAGCGCTGATATTTGCCGTATGCGCGTTGCTTGGTTTTTTTTCCTCTGATTTAATTGGCTCAGGGCACGCTTTAATACACAGAATTCTTTCAAATGAAACGGTATGGTACATTTTGATCTTTGTCTTTATTCTGCGCGCGATCAGCGTGATCACCGGCAATACCGCTGGGATTACCGGCGGAGTTTTTCTGCCGATTCTCACATTCGGTGCAATTCTTGGCGCAATTTTGGGAGAAGTTGCATTGACGTTTGGCTTGGTCAGTGCCGAAGGCTATCCGGTTTTGATCGCGGCTTCGATGGCTACATTTCTTGCAGTTGCATCACGCACACCGATCACTGCAGTCGCATTTTCTGCGGAAGTGCTCTGCGGAGTAGAAAACGTACTTCCTGTTGCTATTTCGGTGGCAGTCGGATATATGGTTGCGGAAATAAGTGGGATCACGTCCTTCAACGATGTTATCATTGAAAGCAAGGTGGAAGCGGAGCATGAAGGCAAAATGCCGTTGATCGTTGATACCCATATGACGGTCTGCAACGGTTGCTTTGCGGAAGGGCAGGAAATCAGAGATATTCTTTGGCCGCCGACCTGTACCGTTCTATCTGTGGTGCATTTTGACAAAACAGCCGGCTCGGCGCTTGCTGTGGGGGATATACTGCATATTCACTATGCGTCATATGAACCGGAGGAAACGCTAGATGTACTATACGGTATCCTTGGCGAGCAGGAAGAGATGCGGACAAAAACGCATATCGGCGGTGAAAATCATACCGTACCGGATTAAGAAAGTGATCAATTTTCATTTGAAAACCCACCTCCCGAACATGCGAATGGGAGGTGGGTTTTGAGGTTCTTAAGATAATAACGCTTTATCGTTGAGTGCTTCTCCGTTTTCCGAGAATTTTTTGATCAAGAACTCAACGGTCAGGTTTTTCTTTTCCTCGCCAGATATATCGTAAATGATCCTACCGTTGTTCATCATGATCAACCTGTTTCCGTGTTTGATGGCATCTTGCATGTTGTGTGTGATCATGAGTGTCGTCAGGTTGTTTTCGGTAACGATCCGATCTGTGATCTCCAACACTTTTGCTGCGGTCTTGGGATCAAGCGCTGCAGTATGCTCATCGAGAAGTAACAGCTTTGGGTGATTCATAGAAGCCATCAGTAGAGTCAATGCCTGCCGTTGACCGCCGGAAAGAAGTCCGACTTTGCTCGTGAGGCGTGTTTCCAGTCCCAACCCCAACTGTTTGAGTAATTCAGCATATTCTGCACGTTCTTTTTTGGTAATACCCCACGCCAACCCTCTGAATTTGCCACGGCGTTTTGCAAGTGCCAAGTTTTCATCGATCTGCATGTCTGCGGCAGTACCAAGCATTGGATCTTGGAACACCCGCCCCAAAAATTTTGCTCTCTTGTATTCCGGCTTGGCGGTGATATCAATGCCGTCAACCAAAATCTTTCCACTGTCGATCGACCAAACGCCTGCGATCGCATTAAGCATGGTCGATTTTCCTGCACCGTTTCCTCCGATGACGGTGACAAAATCGCCGTCATTCAAAGTAAGCGAAAGGTCTGAAAGAGCGAGCTTCTCATTGATCGTACCGGGGTTAAAGGTTTTGGTGATATTTTTTAATTCAAGCATCCTGTTTTACCTCCAGCTGTTTTTTCTTTTTGAAATATTTGCTCTTGAGATAAGGAATTGCCAAGAAGATCGCCACAACAAGTGCGGAGAACATCTTCAAAAGGTCCGGGTCCAGTCCAAGACTGATGATGACTTGATAGATAACATAGTAGATGATACCGCCTGCCAGTACGCTGATCAGACGGATGGCGAAATTGCGGCTGATTTTTGAGAAGAAGGCATCGCCGATGATGACTGCGGCAAGTCCGATGACGATCGCGCCTCTACCCATGTTGATGTCAGCAAAACCCTGGTATTGACAGAGCAGTGCACCGGAAAGTGCAACAATGCCGTTTGACAGAGCAATGCCGATCACCTTATTCATCCCGGTATTGATGCCCTGCGCGCGACTCATTGCGGCATTGCAGCCTGTTGAACGAATCGAACAACCGCGTTCAGTGCCGAAGAACCAATAAAGAAAAGCGATTAAAATGATGGAAAAAACAGCAATGACACCGATCGACTGATACACCTTCATAGAAGAGAGCAGAACCGTAAAATTGCGAGAAGATACCGGAATATTCGCTTTGCCCATGATCTTTAAATTGGCAGACCACAGCATCAACTGCGTTAAAATACCGGAAAGAATGGGTGGAATGCCCAAAATTGTATGAAAAAGTCCTGTTATCAAGCCGCAAATAATGCCTGCCAGTGTTGCAAGCAAAATGGCAAGGTACACATTGACTCCGGATGTCAATAGCACTGCACATACAGCGGCACCGGTACAGATAGAACCGTCTACGGTAAGATCGGCAACATCAAGGATCTTGAAGGTGATGTACACCCCGATCGCCATAATGCCCCAGATCAGCCCTTGTGCGACAGCACCGGGCAAAGCGTTGAGTAAACTCATTTGTCGTTTCCTTTCTAATATACAGAGAGGGAGCAGTGCCCCTTTATGAACAGAGCACCGCTCTCAATCTCTTTTACTTTTCAATAGCAGTGTAACCTTCGGGAACGAGAATGCCCAATTCTTCGCACATTTCTGCATTGTACAGTTTGGTGGCAGTGGCGTAACCGATTGGCATTTCCTCAATCTTTGCTTCGCCCTTTAAGATCTTTGCAGCCATCTCGCCGGTAGCATAACCGAGGTCATAGTAACTAATGGATAGAGTTGCAATGCCGCAACCGGTGCAGATGCCCTGTTCGCCTGCGATCAGCGGAATCTTCGCCTTGCGCACTTCGTTACCGATGGTCTCAGCGCAAGTTGCCGCGGTGTTATCGGTGGGAACATAAAGTGCATCGGAATTTGCAACTGCCGCGGCGGCGATTGTTGCAATATCGTTCGAGTCGGAGAAGGGATATTCGGTTACAGTCAGACCTTTTTCTTTGAGATAGTTCTTGACGGCATTGACCTGATATTTGGAGTTTGGTTCACTGGAGCAGTAAATGATACCGATTTTCTTAGCGGTCGGAACGAGGTCAATGATCATCTGTGCCTGTTCATCGAGCGGAGCAAGGTCGGAAGTACCGGAAACATTTCCGCCGACAGTGCCATTGAAGTCGCTGATATTGAGTGCGACACCATATTCGGTAATGGATGTACCAAGGATCGGAATGCTGTCTGTTGCATTGTAAGCAGCTTGCAGGGCAGCGGTCGCATTTGCCATGATCAGATCATGCTTTTTTGAAACAAAACTGGTGCAGATGGTCGTGCACAGTGCAGGATCGTTGGAAGCGTTCTGGTCGTCGAATTCCACATTTTCTTCGCCAAGAATGTCCTTAAGTGCTTGTTTGAAACCTTCCGTTGCCTGATCAAGGGCAGGGTGTTGAACGAGTTGGCAAATGCCGACGGTGTAGACCTTTTTCTTTTCGGTGCAAGAGGTAAACGTGCTTACTGCTGTCAGCAACGTGATGCAGGCAAGGATCAAACTAATTGTTCTTTTCACGGTGATTTACTCCTTTTATGAATAAAATAAAATGAAATTTATATTGACCGCCTTCGAAAGACGGAGAATAACAAAAAGTCTCTGTGCACTCATTACAAGCGCACAGAGACGACGATGATCGGCGTGTTACCACTCTGCTTTACGGCTTTTTTACAAAAACCGCCTTATCGGGCAAAATTGTCCGCGCTTTAACGGGCGCACCGGCGAAAGGACTTTCTTCCTTCGCGGCTTGCGGAGTGTAATTCATTTCTTCTTCTCCGGCAGGTCACACCGACCCCTGCCTCTCTTTGGGAGGTAGCAAAGAAACTACTGCGTTCCGTTCATTGCTTTTAAAAATATTGATATTATTCTAACATGCCGAAACACATTTGTCAATAGGTATTTGAATGTTTTTTGAAATTTTAAAAACATTTTGATTTGCAAAAGGATAGTTTTTCTAAGGTGAATACTACAGATGCGACATTTTGTGTCGGCATACGGAATGTTGCCGGGGCAAAAGTGATCCGTTTTTGTTTGATCTATCTAAAGAATAGCGACACGATTGCAATACAGTTAAAAAGTTTTGTAAAAAAGGGTAATTACTATTGCATTTTTTCAGAGAATATGTTATACTGACTCTGTAATGAGCTTTGCAATGCAAAATTCATGATCACAATTTGTGCCGTTGAAAGACGGTGGGATGGAGATGACGATGAAGGTCAAAAGCGGATTTGTTGTTCATACTGTCGGCGGTGAAACGGTTGCAGTCGCTTCGGGAGAACTTGCAATGGAGTTTAACGGAATGGTTAAATTGAAAGGAACGGGTGCGTTCCTTTTTGAGCTTCTTCAGAATGATATCACCGAAGAGGAGCTTGTGACAAGGTTGGCTGAGGAATACATCGTGGATGTTGCAATCGCAAAACGAGATGTGCGCGCGTTCTTGGCGAGCCTTGAAAATGCAGGATTGATCGAGCAATGAACAGATCGGTGTCTTTTGAAGACAAAAGGACTTTTCTTTCAAAGAATGGTTTTTACCTCTCCACACCGGAAGGGAACAGTATGTTTCCTTTTGTAAAAGGACGCAAGGATTCGGTCGTGATACTGCCTGTTAAAAAAGAAATACGGCGTCTTGACGCTATTCTTTATGAACGGGCGGACGGAAACCATGTTTTGCATCGTGTTATTGGCAGGGATGGCGATTGCTATATTGTACGGGGGGACAACTGTTATTACAAAGAGTTTGTGATACCCGAACAGATCATCGGTGTCCTTTCGAAAGTCTACAGAAACGGAAAAAAAGAAAAAGACGTGAATGGACGTGCGTATCGCTTTGCCGTTATGGTTTGGAACATTCTCTATCCGTTTCGTTTTGTTGGACATGCCGTTTTGCAGATCCTTCGGCGGCTTAAACGATTTTTGATTGGAAAAAAATAAGATGAAAATCAGAAATAAAAGAAAACTGTTTATTATTTTTGCCGTTCTTGCTATGGTTTTGGCTATTGCGGGAACATCGATCCTTGTGGTATTAAGAACAAATCGTATGGAGGCAGAACGCCAACAATTGGCAGAACGCATCGAGTTGGCTAAAAGCTACGAAGAGAGGATCGAGGAGGATGAGAAAAAAATAACGGCTTTGGATGTTCGGAAGAGGGAGATTGAGAAAATCGGTTGCTCGATGATGTCTTTCCTCTTTATGCAGTGTTCCGATAACTTGTATAACGAAGCGTATCAGTATATGACGCTTTGGAAAGCGACCGGCTTTTTCACGGTCGGGAAAGAGGAATACCCCGGAAAGGAAGGGTGTATAACCGTAGAGCAATATACGAAGCTGTGTGACGCAGGTTGGGTTCCAGTTGTTTCGGCGTCCGAGGAGCAACTGACAGAACAGTATCTCTCGGAAATGGACATGCTGTTTCAAGGACTGGGCGAAAAACCGAAGGCGATCGCATTCGGCAGAAGAAAAATTTTGGCAGAGGAGGCGGAGTTGGTCGTATCGAAAGGATATGAGATTGTATTCTATGATGCGCAGAGATCACCTGAATTTTCCGAAAAAGCCACGGAGATCGGACTTCAGTATATCCCCTTTTACTACTCTAGCAGAAAAACGTATGTCGGTACTGCCATCTCAGATTATATTAAGAAAGGCGGAAGCGCTGTTTTGGCAGTCGGGCATGTCACGGTGCAGGTGTCGACAGAATTAGAAGATCGTGATCAATTGTTGTCGTCGCTTAAGCAGAGTGTCTGCGATTTGGCACAAAACTACAATTACTATACCGATTCTTCATTGTTTATGGAAGAGACGATACAGAAAAACACGGTTGTTAAGGACGAACTGATTGAGATCAAGGAGCAAGAGTCTTTGCTCAGAGACGAAATCTCCGCACTCAGAAAAGAAATCAACAGTATATATCAAAAGTGAGAAAGGAAACACAAATATTATGGATAACAAGGAAAACGCAACCACAGAAATCAGTTTGATCATGCTGCTTCAAGTACTGAAAAAGAGCGTCGTTTGGGTGCTGTTGGGAGCAGTCCTTTTTGGTTGCGCGGCAGCGCTGTTCGGCATGTTTGCAATCGAAGATCAATACAGCAGTTCTATCACCTATATGATCGGAGACGGCGCAACAACCACCAATTCCGATTTAAGCGCTATGAGTAACCATCTTGAACGTTATAAAGTGATACTCACCTCCAACAAAGTCATCAAAGAGGTCGTGATGAATTCGATCATTGATGACGGCGATATTGATTTTGCTGTCGCTCAAATGTCCGCAGCAACGGACTTTAGCGGAACATCTGCCGGTGTGTTTGAGATCACTGTTACATACAGCGATCCTTCGGTCTCTTATGCAATGATCACCAGTTACAGGAATCTGATTGACAAGATCGTCGAAGATAATGATCTGCCATTCCCCGTGACCTTGGTCGATGCACCGAATGCACCTGCGAAAGCGCCTTCCAACAACGGAAGAACTTTGAAATACGGCGCGATCGGATTTGTTCTCGGTGCTTTGATCGTCTATGGCATTTCCTTACTGATCGCTATAAATGATTCCAAGATCCATGATGAGCAAGAGATTAAGGATGTGCTCAATCTGCCGGTTCTCGGATCAATTCCTCGGTTTTCCGCTGTTACATCTGCAAACAACGCTGTCAAACCGGACAATAAAAATATGAGGTGAGAAGAGAGATGAGCATTTTTAATAAAAACAAAAAGAAAAAACATCGCACTGCCGATTCTTATAAGGGAAAACTGCTTTGCAATGATACACCTTTTGCCGTTTCCGAGGCGTATAATACTCTTCGTACCAACTTAATGTACACCTGTGTAAATGAAAAATGTCCGGTATTCGGCATAGTCAGTGCGCTCTCCGAATCCGGAAAAAGTCTCACTTCTGCAAATCTTGCAATCGCATTTTCGAGAATGAATAAAAAAGTGCTTTTGATTGATGCAGATATGAGAAAGCCGGTACAACATAAGTGCTTTGATTTGCAAACCAACATTGGGCTTTCTGAAGTTCTTTCCGGTCAGACAAAATTTGAAGATGTCATTGTGCATCCGCAAAAATATCCCGCCCTGTCTCTACTTCCTTCCGGCAAGATCCCGCCGAATCCGCAGGAATTGCTCGCTTCCGCGAAAACGGCAGAATTCTTTAAATGGGCGAAGGAACGGTATGATGTTATCATTGTTGACCTGCCCCCTATAGGTGTTGTTTCCGATGCCACGATCCTTTCAAGTGTGATCAGCGGATACTTGATGGTCATTTTGCAGGATGTTACGGAAGTGGCGCATGCTAAGCATAGTTACGAGACACTTGAGCGGATGAACTGCAAAGTGATCGGTTCGATTCTCAACGGTGTCGATATGAAGACAAGCAGGTATTACAAAGGTCATGGAAGCGGCTCCTATTATCGGAGTTATTACGACTATAAGGAAGAATAATGATCGAAAGAGTGGATTTTCATTGTCATATTCTCCCAAAAGCAGATCATGGCAGTGATAGTGTAGAACAATCTCTTGAACAATTGGTGTTACTAAAGAATGCCGGTGTCATGCAGGCAGTGGCGACCCCTCACTTTTATCCACAGATGCTCTCGGTGGAAGATTTTTTGAGACGACGCACTGACTGCGCTGAGGCGTTGGCAAATGCGTTGCCGGAGGATGCGCCGACTGTTTATCTTGGCGCGGAGGTATTATTTTGCCCCGGAATGGAAGAGATGACGGGACTTCAGCGGCTTTGCATTGAAGGGACAAATGTTCTGCTTCTCGAAATGCCGCTTATGCCACTGAACGACAGCACTTTTGAGGCTTTTGAACGTTTTGTGTTGCGAAGAGATGATCTACGGATCGTTTTGGCGCATATTGATCGATATGACAGAGATGATGTCGCGGATCTGATGGAGCAACCTGTTTTTGCGCAGATCAATGCGCACGCACTTGAGGGCAGACGTATGCGAAAATGGCTTTCTTCGTATATTGGTGCGGAACGTGTCGTTGCGTTTGCGACCGATCTGCATGGCGCGGACAAGAAGCGGATCAAAGGTTACCTGAAGGGGCTTTCCCGTCTTGATACAGAAGTGGAAGAGCGAATCTGTCATTTTTCAAGATCGTTACTTAAAAACGCGCGTCCGCTCACAAAATAATGAACAAAAAAGTCGGTGTACCATTCGGCGCACTGACTTTTGTAATTGAGGATATCCAAAAAGTCGGTTAGACGATTTTGGATATCCTATTTTTATTTGAACCAAGACATTGATTTCAGAAGTCAAAAAACTTCAAATTGGTTTTTGCCCTATTTTTATGTTTAGCTTGTTAGTTCCGTTACAAAGGGCGGTGAAGTCAAAATACAAGGCTTTTAGTTGTTTTCTTGCTGCACAGTTTGACAGGAAACTACTTCTCTCTCTTTAAAATCAGTGTTGTTGGAATGCCAAGTAGTGCTCCGGTGAAGACGCCAATCGGTATGAGAATGATCAGAGATGATGCCAACATCGGCGTGGAAAGCATCAAAACTGCAACGGCTATCTGTGCCAGATTGTGTGCCACCGCGCCTCCGATTGAAAGAACAATCGGATGAAAGCCAAACTTTTTTAAAAGAAACATGACAAGGAACGAAGCGATCCCTCCGGCGATACTATAAAAAATTGCCGTTGGATTGGGGACAAACAGAAGCGTTACCAACAAAATCCGTATTATGCTGACAGCAAATGCAATCAAAGGATGGCAGAAATAGAGAGAAAGCAGGATCGCCGCATTTGCCAGTCCCAATTTGACGCCTTGTATCGGCAGAAAGTCGAGAATGGGAAGAACTGCGTCGATGTATCCGAGGATTATGGCAAACGCCGCAAGCATTGAAGCGGTGGCAAGCGAACGGTTTGTTCTATCATTTTTCATAGCGATACCTTTTATTCAATGGTAACGGTCAGGCGGTGCGGAAGACATACTAAGACCGCAGGCAAACTCATGCTGTTAATCGGCTTTGATTTTGCACACCATTCATTTGGACAGTCTGCGGCATAGATATATACTTGCCCGTCACAAATCGCAATGATATTGTAGTCTTTTTCTTTCCCAACACGATAGATCTGATCTTCTGCGAGGGAAAGGCGGCAAATTTCCTCACCATTCTGTCTAATGACCGCTTCCGGTGCTTCGTGCGTCTCTAAGATGCCGGAAAAGGCGATCACAAGAAAGCAGATGATCAAGATTGCTCCGCTTCCGACAAAGAAGACGATATCTTTTTTTCCAAAGTGCATTTTGGGGGCAGAAGGGACGTTTGGCTGATCTTGCGTATTTTTCTGCTTTTTGGGGATGTTACGATAAAGATATAGCGCAATCACGACCGCAAGAAGGAGAAGTAAAAAGAGGAAAACTGCGCGATCATTGCCGCTTTCATTCGCAGTAGCAAATCCGTCCGTCATTGAATACTCTCCGTTTTCTTTGACAAAGAGTGCTTCGCCTCCCGTGATCTTCAGAATTTCCTTTCCTTCTTCTTCACCGAGCACAAATAGTGCGGTCGAAAGAGCATCTGCAAGTGCGGCGCTATTTTGCAGTACCGTCACCGATGCGAGACTGTTTTCTACGGGTTTGAGCGTTTCGGGGGAGATGATGTGATGATAATTCTTTCCTTCATACCAAAAGCTACGTTGATCGCTTCCGCTTGTCACAAGTGCACCGTCTGAAATATAAGCAGACGGGAGCGAAAGAGAAGAATCGGTCGGATCGGCAACGCCTACAAGAAAGGGAAGCCCTGTTTGTGGATCGTTGCCCTTGGCGTAGATGTTGCCGCCAAGATCTAAAAGATAGTTTTCACAGCCATTTTCCGCTAACAGGATGGCGATACGGTCTGCGGCATAACCCTTTGCAAAAGCGCCGAGGTCGATTGATGCGGCAGAATCATTTAGATATATCGTTTTTGAAAGGCGGTTGAGTTTAAGTGCTGAAGGATCAATATGCTGTCCCGCTTCCATTAAAAGTTCTGTCTGCGGCAAAACACCTTCTTCGGTAGCTTTTTTCCAAAGTTTTGTGACTGCGCCCATGGTCGGTGAAAATGCACCGTTTGTCAGTTCCGAGATCTCAAGTGCAAGAGAAAGAATTGTGAAAAGTTCTTCATCCGCACGCACCGGCGAAATGCCGGCGGCAGCATTGATCGCATAAATGCCTTGGTCGCTTTTCTCTTCATATCCGTCAAAAAGAGCATCAAGTCGTGTGAGTTCTTCTTTCACCAAAAGCGAAACTGCCGAGAACTCTCCGACAGTTTCAAAAGCACCGTAAAAGGTACATACGGTATCAAAAAGGTCAATGTAACTTTCGTTATAGAGCGTCATGTTCTTTTTTTGACAGCCGGAAAGGCAAGGGAGAAGAAAGGAAATTGCCAACAAAAATGAACCGGCATGTAAAAGAAATCGCTTCATTTCTTACCTCTCGGACAACAGTCGTTTACGCAGTTTCTGCACTGCAAATTGCGATTTGTTTCTTCAAGAAAGTATTCGGGGTGTCTGTAAAATGCGATCTCATGACGCGCAAATCCGATAAATGCGACAAGAATGATCGGTGCGGAGAAGGCCGTTGCAGGAGATAAAAAAAGGGGTGTCACGATCATGATGCTGTCCCAACAATAAATGCGACAGGTCGTGCAACAACGGTTTTTATTGACGAGATTACGAAACAGACACCAATGACGAATGAAAAAAATATCCGTAACATAGAAAAATATCGTGATGACGAGCAGTTCCGGCGTTCCGACATTTGCAAGCCAATGACCGATTGAGTCCGGTAGGAAATCCCATTTTTCGGGATGGATGCAAGTCGTACGGATAAGGATATAGGGAATAATATAGGTCGACATACATACCACATATGCAATAAATGCCCGCAGTGCCTGAAAACGCATAAAGCGGATTCGCTTTTTCTGCGGTTCCCGTCCGGTAGGAAGATAGCTAACGGCATGACTTTTTTTCATTCCAATGCAGTCGAAACTCTTGGGAAAAAGGCGAAGAATGAAGTCTGCCATGAAAAAAAGCCAAGTAACCACCAAGATAGGGGATTTCAAGAAGGCGAAGCGATCATGTTCATCAAAAAAATCAAGCGCTTCCCGCTTTAAACAATAAACCCCAAAGACTGCAAGTGCCAAAACGCTGCGGAGGACCAAACGTACCAACGTAACTTTGTTGTGTGAATAATGCTTTGCTAACTTCATTGAGTTTTTTCAACCATTTCCTTTGCAATTCTTGATAACGTACGGCTACGCACGGAAGCAACCGTTTCTTGATCGATGATACCTGCAAGCCTTAAATTCACAGTTGTGGTGCGTTTGAAAAAGTTTTTGTGAATTTGTGTTGTGCCATCGATCGTGAGGACAACAATGGGTACTTTTGCCTTCTTTGCAATCAAAAAGACACCATCTTTGAAGGGAAGCAATTCTCCCGTCTTACTTCTTGTGCCCTCCGGGTAAACGCCTACGCTCATACCGTTATTCAGCCGGTCAACGGCGCTGTAAACCGCGTTCAAAGCTTCCTTTGAATCGAGACGGTCGATCTTAATGTATCCTGCTTTGTTGATGAACGGACCTGCGATCGGAATCTTAAAATTCCCTTCTTTTGAAATGAAGCAGAGAGGTCTCTCTTTTAAATGAACCGCCAACACCATCGGATCAAAGTTTGAGAGATGGTTACACACAAAGAGACACGGTCCTTTTGGCAGAGCGCCAACATCAAATCCCTTTGTTCTGACACCTGCAAAACGATTGATGATATCAATGGTAGCCACAGTCAAATAGATATAGATTTTATGCGGCTTTTTTGGAGAAGGGGCGTGTTTGATGCACAGACTCCAGAGAAAAGCGAGGATAAAATGGAGAGAAAATATCGTGAAAGCAGAGGCGAGGTAGAGGGGAATCAACCACACGAGTGAGAAAATACCTCCAAAACCGATGACACACAGGTAGAGTAAGATAGCGAGAACACTAGCCAATATCCGGTAGAAATAAAACAAAAACATAGATCACTTTGCGAGTTTTGCAGGAACGGCGAATCGAACGGCTGCCGGTGCGATCTCAATGTCAAATTCTTCACTGCCGATGATCTCGCCATCAAGAGATAATTGAAATTTAGGAGTTGCTTTAACATGTACCTTCTTTACTTGGCGGTAGACAAGGATTTTTTCGAATTTCTCCATATCAAGGTGCAAGCCCTTTGTGTAAGGACCGAGTAAAGAGACGAATTTGAAGTGTGACATGACCTTGATAACGCAGACTTCCAAGAGTCCGTCGTCGTTGCGTCCCTTCGGCGCGCACTTATATTGACCGCCCACATATCTGCCGTTTGCAACAGAGCAGAGAAGTAGTTTTTTGGGGCAGATAACCTCTTTATCATCAACAGTGATCGTGCATTTGGTTGCCATTTGTGTAAAGAGTGCGACCACAACGCCAATGGTGTAAGCCTTTGAACCGAACTTGCTCTTAAGAGCATTTCCGACTTTTGCGACCTTGGTATCAAAGCCGAAGTTTGTAACATTGATGGAATAGCGGTTGCCCACCTTCATCAGATCGATCGATGTTTCTTTGCCGGCAATGAGAGAGGGTAAATCAAGAAAATCTTCCTTAGTCCCGTAATATTTTATGTAATCGTTACCGCTTCCGCAGGCATAAACTGTCATGGAGGCATTTTTGTTTTCATTGTAAGCAAGACCATTTGCGACTTCGCATACCGTTCCGTCACCGCCGCAGGCATAAAAGCGGACTTCTTCATTAGGATGGTTTTCAAGATATTTTTTTACAAAAACAGTGGCATCTCCGATGGCAGTCGTCAGATAGACCTGATAATCGATCGGGGGGGCAAGCGCCTGCAGTTTTGCTTCCAATTCTTTTTGCAAGACACCATCTCCTGCCTTCGGATTGACAATAAAGAGATGTTTCATAATCTTTGGACCTTTCGTAAATATTTTGCCTTACAGATTCTACATTACAGTATAAAACAAGAATATGAACCGAATATGAATAATTGTGTTTTTTGCGTTATTTTGTCACAAATTGTATGTTTAAGACGACAATTTCGTTCGCCGTTCCAATGCGAAGCGGTGGCCCCCAATAACCAACGCCGGCGGTCGTGACGGCATGACCGCCGTGTTGCTGTTGATGTCCGTAGGAAAATTTTGACATGAGCTTTGACGCAATATTGCCGGGAAAAGTCTGACCGTTGTGGGTGTGCCCGCATAGCACAAGATCTGCGCCTGATTTCAAAAGATGTGCTGCATCTGCCGGGTTATGGTCTAAAACAATGATCGGCTTTTTATGAGATCCATCCAAAATCTCTTCCGCAGTTTTGCGTGCGGCATATTTTGAAAGCGTACCTTCATGTCGATCTCGTCTGCCATAAAGAGTAAAGAGAGGTAGTTCCAGTCTCTCGTCGGCAAGAAGAGTGATGCCTGCTTTTTGATAGAACAGAGCAGTACGCGGATCGTCAATGCCATAACTGTCATGATTTCCGCGACAGAAATAGATCGGATATTTTTCAGAAATGGCAGAAAGCGCCTCAATTGCCGTTTCTTCCTCTTTGATTTCATCGTAATCGTTGTCAAACAGGTCACCTGCAACGAAGACTGCGTCCGCGTTTTCTTTGATTACTGCATCGCGCAGTCGGTAAAGAAGTCCCTTGGTTGTAAAATAACCGAGATGTAGATCGGAAAATAAAACAGCGTGGTAACTGCCGGGACAGTTGGAAGGTATGTCGATATGATATTCTATTCTTCGGAGCTTCCTGGCATTCAGTCCGCCGTATATCCTCAAAACGATCAGCGCCAATAGTGTGGCGACTATCATGAGAGTGAAATTGATGGTAAAAAGACCTGTCAGGTAACTGAAATAGCAGACTACGGCATCAAGAAGCAGGAGGATCAAAAGATAGAGATAACTTCCGATGATCGTTTCTGCCAAGCGGTGCAAAATCCTTCTGATCTTTTTTCCCGGAAGCATACCGGAAAGTGGAAAGAGCAGTGTGGGACATAAAGTCAAGATCGTCAACAACACTGCATGCCACACTGTAAAAGCACCGTTTGAGGAGAGATAAAATCCGCCTGCGGTAAACGCAAGCACCAAGATGCCGAGTGGAATGATGAGGACCTTTTTGATATCTTTGGATGTTTTTTGCACAGTAACATCCTCCTTTCTTATATAGAGAACGATTATATGAATGTAAGCAAAATGCCGTAGCGCGTGGTGGCGGGCTACGGCATTTTCATGTCAGAAGGTTTTTACTTATGTGCTCGTCAGTACACTGCGGCAGATTGTTTTTGGATGTAACGACAGAGCAACCGTTATGACTACAGTATATTTGTGCCCACAATGGTGCATGCCGTTTGTGATGTAAATATACTTGCCGGAAGCATAACTGTGGTTGTGCGCGCCGACAGAGTAAAAGGCGGTGTCGGCATTTGCAGGATAGTTAAATATAAATACAAGCAGTCGAAAATATGACAGTTTCTTTTAATTATTATATCATAACCTAATCCCCTGTGTGTGAATAAACTATGAACTTTCGCATTTTCGCTATATTTCTGTGGAAAACCAAGGAAAAGTCGGTCACACAACGCGATACGGCTCTGCTAAAATAGCATTGCAGATGAAAGAGAGGAGGAAGATACGGTGGCATCCGGAAAAAAAGGTTTTACAAGAGAGCATGTCTTGGAGCGTTTATGGCGCATTGCCGAGGACGCGCGCAAAGCGACTTGGGTGGAAAAAACGGACAAAAACGGAGAAACTGCGGTGGAATATGACACCAAATGTGCTTCAATCGAGCTTAAGGCGATCGAGTTCGCGGTGAAGTTGTCTGGGTTGTCCGAGCAGAGCGTTGCAGAGACCGTTACAGTCAGTCTTGGGGATGACGTCAAAGAATTGGCGATCTGAGTATGCCCTGATAAAACCGCAAAAGCAAAAGGAATAATTCTTTGGACGGATCATTTTCATCTGCGATCTGTCCGAAAGGAAAAGAAAAAGGAGGAAGGATCATGATTCAACTGATCTATAACGAGTGGGGCATTGATGAAAACGCACAGCCCGTCAAGCTGCAGGTCTATCTTGCCGGTGTCAATGACACATTGCCAAAGGAGGCTTCGGTTGGCAGTAGGGTGATCTTTGATGACGGCAGCAAGGCTTTGATGACTCCCTCCGGTTGGCAAAAGGGGTGAGGATTTGAAGTGGCTTGACAGACTGAAAAAAGTATCCGTGAAGGAAAAAACGATGTCTGAGATTGTCAAACTTCCGAAGTTCGACGGAGATGGTTCGGACGGTATGCCGGGCAGTGATGATGAAGGAAGACCGTTTTACGGTGAGGATCTTGTTAAGACAGTTAAAATGGAGGCAGACCGCAGAAGGAACGAGCGGCTTCCTTATGAATTGCAGTGGCGACTGAACCGTAATTTTTTGGCAGGCAATCAGCATTGTGACATTGACGTGCGAAAGATGACGGTGGAAAACTATCGTCCGCCATACGATTACATGTCTGAGGAGATCTTCAACAAGATCGCACCGATCATGGAAAGTCGGATGGCACAGTTTAAAAGTGTCAGTTACGACATGGAAGCTGTTCCCGAAACGACCGGTTATGAAGATGTGCAGCAGGCGGCAGTCGCCGGCGCACTGATTGTCGGAAGGATTGGCAGAAATGCATTCAAAAAAGAACTGAACCGTGCGATGGGACTTTGCGAGACAGACGGAACGACTTTTTTTCTTTGTTGGTGGGACAAGGAGAAAGGTGAGCCTGTTGATACGGTACTGTCGTCCTTTGAGATCCTACCGGCGGATCTGACGGAAGAAAGCGTTGAAGGGCAGAGTTCGATCATCATCGAGCAGGTAAAAAGTCCGGAAGAGATCTTCACGCTGTATGGCGTGAAGGTCCGAGGGGAAAAAGTTCATAGTTATGCAAGTCTCTCCACTGCCGGCGCGGGTGGGTTTGGCTACCGTTCTGGGACGGCACTTTTTACTCCCGTCGAACGAGAAAATTGCGTTGTTTTGCGGAACTATCTTGAAAAGCCGAGTGGAAAATATCCACAGGGTAGGATGGTCATTACGGCAGGAGATACGTTGATCTACAGTGGCATATTGCCTTATGAGGAGTATCCGTTGGTTTCGATGAAAGCGATGTATGTCACCGGTCAATTCTTTGGCAGAAGTGTCATTGAAACGATGATTCCTCTTCAGAGAAGTTACAATGGTATCAAGAACCGCATCAACGATTACATCAATCGTTCCGCTTGTGGGCAGATACTGATTGAGGAAGGATCAGTCGATGCTGATGACATCACCGAGCGAGGATTGGAGCCCGGTGCATCGGTTATTTACGCAAGAGGTGCTACGCCTCCGAAATTGATGGAAGAGCCCACCCTCAGTGCGCTGGCTGAGACGCAGTGTGCACAATTGGTTTCCGATATGGAATATGCTGCAGGGGTCTCTGCGCTGTCTGCAAACGGCATTCTGCCGAACGGTGTCAACTCGGGAACAGCAATCGGAAGACTGCAAAACATTGATAGCGTCAGACTGTCTCTGTACACAGAAAACTATCGGGCAGCATTACTGTGCCTTGCGGAGAAGTGGATCACGCTCTACCGAAATTATTTAAGCGAAGAGCGGGCAGTGCGATTGGTCGGGAATGGCGCAAGAGGTGCAGTGGCATTGTTCACCGGGCGTACCCTGAAGTATGGTGTTTTGCGCTTTTTGACGGAAAATGAACTGAAAGTCAAAGAAGATGAACAGCGAGAACGCTATTTGGAGGCTTTAAAATTGGGGCTATTTTCTGAAGAAGATGGCAGTATTTCGGCAGAGAACAAACGCTTTGCCGTGAAAAAATTGCTTGGTACAGACAAATCCCCCCCTAGCGAAGCGGATCTTCAGCATCAAAATGCACAAAATGAGAACATTGATTTTGAACTGGGCGAAGTATTACGGATTGAACCGCTCGATGACCATGTCTTGCATCTAACGGAGCATCGTCTCTATGTATTGGAAGACAGTTTCAGAGAACGAATGAAGAAAGATCCGCATTGGGCGGAACCGATGTTAGAGCACATCAAGGAGCATGAATCACTGCTCAAGGAGGAGAAAAAATGACAGAAGAAAAGGAAATGATAGACTCAACGAAAGAAAAGAGTTACGAAGAACTGGTGCGCGAATTGGAAGAGACCAAGCGCTTGTTCGCGATCGAAAAGGAAAAACAACAAGGCTATGCTGTTTTGGAAAAACTCATTGGTTCGAGAAATGATCCGACATTCGGCGAAGCGGTTAAAATAGCGGAAAGCGAAGCCATGCAGACGTTTCCTGCGGAAGAACGGTACCGCAAAAGTTTGCTGATGTGTTATGGAGAGAAATATTTTTCCGCGAGAGAACAGCAAAAGCAAACACCGCAGATGCCACCGGTATTTGCCCGTTCCTCCGGCGCGGGACAAGCGGAGGTTATGAAAAAACCTACCGATTTCAAGACGGCACGAGAAAATTCATTCAGATACCTAAAAAAATAACAGAAAGAAAAGGAGAATAAAATCATGTCTACAAATTTAAACACCATTTCCGATATTTTGAAGGAGCAGTATCTTCCTGCTTTGCAAAATCAGATTACGACCGCACCGTCTCCTTTTATGGAGATGATCAAAAAAGTACCGCTGACTACCGGTGGGAAGATCACAGCGGTTGCACCTTTCGGTATTAACGGCGGCTTTGGTTTTGGCAGTGACGGCAACAATACACCTGCATCCGGCACTCGAAAATACAAGCGTTTCGAGGTTGAGCCGGTGGATATGTATGTCGATATCCGCATTACCGATAAGACTGTCAAACTGGCTAACGAGGAGGGGGCTTTGATCTCTGCGTTGGAGGACGAAGTGATGGGATCTTATGAATCCGCCAAGTGGAATGTCTCCAGAGCCTTGTTTGGGGATGGTTCCGGTAAATTGTGTGCGCTGACTGCGGCATCGGTAAATAACACATCCGATTCGACCGTAACTCTAACGGTTGATGAATGTGCAAATCTCATTGAAGGGTTGACGGTGGATGTATACAGTTATTCGTCTGCGACTGTCGAAGCAACTCTTTCTGCCAACAATGCAGGTTATCGCATTGCGGCAATTGACAGAGAGAACAAAAAGGTGGTCTTGGAAGGTTTGGGCGCTACCGCAACAGTCAAAAATACCGAAAAGAACGACTACGGATTTCTTTGTGTTCAAGGATCTTACAACAAGGAACTGACGGGTCTGAAGGCAATCTTCGATGACAGTGTTACTGAAATTTACGGTTACGATAAGGCAACGCATGCTTTTGTCACACCGCTCAAGATGGATGCCGCACATGCGGTTTCAGATATGGTGATTTATGATGCTGTCAAAAAATCTGCGGACTACAGAAACGGTAACATTGATCTTGTTATGCTGGGTGACAAAGCATTCCGCGCTTATCAGAACTATATGAGGGAAAATAATGTTACCATTTGTGAAAAAGCTGAGTTCGTGGGTGGCGCAACTGGTTATAAGGTGTTGGTAGGCAGCCGTACCGTTACGATCGTCAATGAAAAGATGATCCCGACAGATGAGGCATGGTGTGTAGACACCGGCGCATTTACCTTTGCTCATCTCGACTTTGACTTCTGCGATTACGGCTCTTCAGGAATTTTCCAACTCGTTCCCGGCACTTCTTACTACCGTGCGTTACTTGCTTCTTACGGCAACCTTATTTGTAAGAATCCCGGAAGTTGCGTGAAGATCATCAATTTTGCAGAAGCATAAGAGAAAGGGGGGGCAAGATCTGTGGGTCTTGCGCCCCCAAAAAAAGAAAGGCAGGATGAATGATGTTTACATTAAACAAATTATATGAACAGATCAACGCGCTTTGTCCTATCGACAGGCAAACCTTTGACGCCTTCTTGCCGGATGCTGTTCTTGATCTTTGCTGTATTTGCGGAAGCAAGTATTTAAAAAAAGAAGAAGGAGCAGTAGCAACGGATTTTCCGATTAGAGAGGAATACTATACTGCACTTCTTTCCGTCATGCTGTACCTGATACGGGGAGATGTTGTAGACTGGGAACGTGCAATTGAGCGAGCAGAAGGTGCAAGAGATCAGATATGGAGGCAGAAGGCGGAGAAGAACCGAAACGGAGGAAAAAAGTGAAGAAAACGATTGAAAATATAAATAACTACGTGGAAGATATTCTTGCCGATTATCCTTATTTTCCTGAACGCGCCAAGTCATTTTTGGCAGAAGAACTGACGGCACTGCAATGCGGATATTTTGCTTTGTGCCCGGAGGTTGTTGCAATGGAACGGACGCTTCAATCCGATCTATCCCTTCCGCTTTCTTCACTTTCCACCGAAACAGGGCGCCTTTTGAACTCGGAAGAGATCGTTGCGGTCTTCTTGGGGGGCAAAGAGCTTCCGAAAAGACAGGTTTTACAGTTTTATCGCTCGAATTTGCCGGGCTTCACCGTGGAAGAAGACAGGATCGTCTGCCGCGTAGAGGATCAGAGTTCCGATCTTACCATCCTTTTTGCCCAATGTCCAAAGGATATTACTTATTCTGCAGAAACAGGATATACAGGGGAGATCTGTATTTCAAAAACATACCTTCCGATAGTTTCGGCAAGACTCAGAGAACTAATCGCACGATTAAGTGGGGAAGAGGAAGATGCGGACCATTTTGCCGATTGCTATAACGCATGGCTGGTACGGCTGAAAGAAGAGAGAGGAGGCGGGTAATGATTTCGATCAAAAGAAGTGGGAACCGGGAGGAGCGCGTTCGGGTGTCCAAAAGCAGTTTTGTCGGTGTCGGCAAGGATGTCTGTCTTGATCAGATCAAAAATGCGGATGTTTCAGACGGATATTTACGTGTTTGCAAGGCATGGAAGGCGCCGACATTTACCGTTCCATCCACCGTGTATGGAATCTTTTCAGCAAATGGCAGAATGATCGTCGCGGCAAACGAGGGAGGACACATGGCGTTTTATTCGGTCACGGGGGAAATATCAGAGAAAAACTATGTCAGCGTTCAGACCTTTTCGCAATCGATGAAGTTTGATGAATTTTGCACTATTCCGGTATTCACCGACGATGGCTCTCCGCATTTTACAGAGGAGGTTCATGATGCTGACAAACTGCTTCTTTTTCCGGGGCGAAAGGTGCTGATCCTTGCGGAAAGTGGCAGTCCGATTTCCATGTTGGATATGCCGAGCGAAGTACCGGAAATACAATTTGCGGTTTTCCACAGCGGAAGAATGTTTGGCGCTGGTGGAAACTATGCGTATGTTTCGGGAATCAGCGGATGCTTTGATTGGGAAATGGATCAAAGTGGAAGTGATCCCGATCCGATAAACGCATGGAAGGGAAAACTGACAGCAAACGCCGAGGAGGAACAGCCGGTGACGGGCATGACAGTCTACGATGGAGTTGTATATGTTTTTAAAAAAGGTTCGATCCAAAAGTTCGTTGGAACGGAAAATCCCTATCGGATTGAAAATGTCTACAATGTCGGCACTTCCTATTGCCATTCCGTTTGCGAGGTAGCGGGAAAACTATATTTTCTCTCAGATGACGGACCGATGGTCTTTGACGGCAGATATGTAAAAAATCTGCCGCATCTTCCGGAAGGAACGGAATTTAACGGTGCGGCCGGAAAAATGGATGGAAAATATGCATTCTACGGAAAAAATGGGGACAGACATCTCATTTTTCTCTATGACGAAGACAGTAAGAGTTACGGCATCAAAGACTGCAGTGAAGAGGTGATCGCTTTTGCGGAGACCGGAAAGAAGCAGTATATCTTGCAAAAAGATGAAGAAAACATCCAACAATATGTTAGGGTGCTTTCCGGGCGTACCGGTGAGCAGGCGGAATATTGTTTTCCTCTTTGCCGCAAGCAGTTCGACTTTTGCGGCGCAACCGTTGCAGCGATACGAGGAAGTTGTAAAGGAGAGGGGCGTATCGAAGCTTGTCTTGTCACATGTGACGAGACAGGAACTGAAAAAGAATATCCGCTTGGCGTGATCTTTACAAGTGGCGGAGAGGTGCTTTTCAGGAGAAAACGAAAACTACCAAGGACGGCATCTGTTTTTTTGAAAATCGTGACGGTGGGAGACGTCATCCTACGCGGTTACGAATGTGAAATGCGACTAAAAAATTGAATAAACGGAAAGGGGATGTAAAAAACGTTAAGTTTTTTACATTCCCTTTTTGTTTACGCGCGCTCTAATGGTTGAAAGTCTCAAACACGCATAGGCAACGAGGAAGTGTATAGTTGAACGGCAAGGTGTCCATCTTGAGGTGGCATCTAAAGGAAGCTGTAGGCAAATTCTTGACCCGATGGACAGAAATCACATATAAGGGTCAGAAATACGGATAAGTCAGTAAAAGAAGATGAAGCCAAAAGTTGTTGGAAGTACGAGTAAATGTGGAGGATAGATGAGAGGAAAGAGCGTGCACCTTATCCAAGCCGAGATCGAAAGATTTATGATAACGACACAGGAATATACATATTTGACGTCCAATTGCCATTTTACGCCCAATTCCGTCGGCGTATCGTACTTCCCGGTGTGCTTGGACTTTTTCTTAGTGGATTC
>CAZUWA010000002.1:0-82487 GCA_964623895.1 uncultured Lachnospiraceae bacterium
CTTTGTAGAATAATCTCTCAACAATAAAAAAGACTGTCGAAAGACAGTCTTTTTTCAGCCCATATAGCTCATGTCCACCACATATCTGCAGGGTTTTCGAAGATAATGACATCCTTCAAAAATGCTACGGCTTTTTCAAGCCCTTCCTTGGGAGACATCAGAGAATCTTCATGCTCGATCGAAATGACACCTTCATAGCCGGTAGCCTTCAATGTGGAGATCATATCGTTCCAAATACTTTTGTCATGTCCGTATCCGACAGTGCGGAATTCCCAAGAACGGGAGAGGGTGTCGCCATATCCGGAAGTATCCAACACCCCGGTCACACCGCAGGGAATAGGATCAATGCGCGTATCCTTTGCATGGAAATGATAGATCGCTCCTTTCAGATAACGGATCGCGGCGCAAGGATCAATGCCCTGCCAGAAAAGGTGCGACGGGTCAAAGTTTGCACCGATGATCTCCCCGACTGCCTCTCTTAAACGCATCAATGTCGGCGGATTATACACCATAAAGCCGGGATGCATCTCGAAAGCGATCTTCTCAATGCCATGCGCGGCGCAGAATGCCGCCTTTTCCTTCCAATACGGAATCAAAACTTCCTTCCACTGCCATTCAAGAATCTTTTTATAATCATTTGGCCAAGTGCAGGTCACCCAATTGGGATTTTGCGATTCGGGACAGTCACCCGGACACCCGGAAAAACCGACGATCGTCTTGACACCCAGTTTTTCCGCTAGCAAAACAGCGGCATCAAAATCGGCATTGAAGCGATCTGCGATTTCCTTGTTCGGATGAAGCGGATTACCATGGCAAGCAAGCGCCGGCAGATCCATGTTGTTTTCCTTTAAAAGGCTCTTCAGTTCCTCGATCTTTTCAGGATGTGTAAGAAAATCCGCAGCATCACAGTGCGCCTTTCCGGGATAACCGCCACAACCAAGTTCCAGACTTTGCACACCAAGCGAAGAAAGATATTCGACCATCTCCTTTAAGCTCATTGATCCAAGCACCGGGGACATTACACCTAATTTCATCTTTTGCTCCTTTCAGTTCGGAAAAGGTCCGAACTACCTTAAATGTTATATTGATCTAAATTTTTCCAACCTTTTTCAAAAGGCACAGAACAAACACAAGGTTTTCAAAACGTCTATCAGCACATTTTATCACTCAATTGTCCGCCGCCGAGAATGTGAAAATGCAGGTGGCGAACGCTCTGACAGCCGTGTGCACCGACATTGGAAATCACACGGTAGCCGTCCTTCAGTCCGACATCCACAGCGATCTGCGGGATCTTTTCAAAGATATAGCCCACTTCCCCGATGTTTTCCACCGTTATAGCGTCAACGCCTTCGATGTGCATTTTGGGAATTACCAGAATGTGCACAGGCGCTTGCGGTGCGATATCATAGAAAGCGAGAATGCGTTCATCTTCATACACTTTTTTTGAGGGGATCTCTCCGGCAATGATCTTACAAAACAGACAGTCCATATTCTTTTGCTCCTTTCTTTTTTCTATATTTTAGCACACTCTTTTTCGATATGCAAGATTTTTTTGCCGATTCTGTTGACTTTTTCGCCATTTGAGGATATAATAATACGGTAAAGCAAGACAAAGAGAGGTAGAAAACAATGGTTATAACCAAAGAAACCGTTATCGGTGATATTCTTGACAACTGTCCAGAATGCGCACAATTCTTTTTAGAAATCGGTATGCATTGCCTCGGTTGCCCCTCTGCAAGAGGAGAATCCATCGAAATGGCATGCGCGGTACACGATACCGACGCAGATGCGCTTGTCAAGAAGATCAACGATTTCTTGGCAAAATAAGGAAGAAAAAGCGGTCAGCGGAGGAGACATTCTCCGCCGGTCGTTTTCTCTTTATCCCATCGTAAGAGTACTTTCTTTATGAAAAAACTTTCTCTCTCACCGAGACTTGCCACCATAGCTTCTTTCGTCCGATCGGGCGCACGACTCTCCGATGTCGGTACAGACCACGGTTACCTGCCCGGCTATTTGCTTTGCAATCAGAAGATCTCTTTTGCGGTCGCATCCGATATCGCGCCCGCGCCACTATCAAAAGCGGAAGAATACTTAAAAGAACACGCACCCTCTAACCATTTCGTCACACTTCTCACACCGGGGCTTCTCGGCATCGAAGCCTATTCACCAAACGACATCGTAATTGCCGGCATGGGCGGAGAATTGATCGCATCAATCCTTGCCGATGCGCCATTCGTCCGAAACAAAGAGATCAGACTCATTCTGCAACCGATGACCAAGGCAGAGGTGCTGCACAAATATCTTGCATCGGAGGGTTTTGAACTCCTCACCGAACGTCCGGTAGAAGAGGAGAATAAGATCTATCGCGTCCTCTATTGCCGCTACAACGGAAAAATTCGCGAGATTTCCGACATTGAGGCAGAATTTTCAGAAAAGTTGTGCGCAGAAGATCGGAAAGTGGTTCAAAAAATGCTGTCAGCAAGAAAAAAGCAACTGAACTACATCATCGCAGAAAAAAGCAAATCGACCGCCGACACGGCAAAAGAAAAAAATCTACTTTCGGAAATTGAAAAACTGCTTCCGGAACTTGAAAAGGAAGGTAAAACGACATGACGGTAAAAGAGCTTTATGACAGGCTGGATGCCCTCTACCCCACGAGTTTGTCCTGTGAATGGGATCACGATGGGCTGATGATCATGAAGGACGGCGACCGTCCGGTCAAAAAGGCACTTTTTGCACTGGATGGCAGCGAAGGAGCGGTACAATACGCTATTAACAACGGTTTTGACCTAATCATCACCCACCATCCTTTCTTCTTTCACCCAATTTCCGCCCTTACCGATCATGCGCCGAATGTCGCGCGCGGGCTTAGACTCTATGAAAACAACATTTCCCTCTTCTCCTTCCACACGAGGTTAGATTGCGGAACAAACGGTGTCAACGACACACTCGCCAAACTTTTTTCTTTGTCAGATGTCACCGCTTTTGAGGTGGACGGAAAACCGATTGGACGGATCGGCACACTGCCCTCCCCCCTTTGCGGAAAAGAACTTGCAGAGAAAGCAGGTGCGATCCTCGGCGCAAAAGCGGTACGTTATACCCTTCCGAACAAAAAAATCTCTCGCCTTGCACTGCTTGGAGGTGGAGGCGGCAGTTCGATGAAGGAGGCTTTGGCGGCAGGCGCTGACGGATATATCACGGGTGATGCCGGCTACCATCATCTGCTCGATGCAGAAGAACACGGGCTTTGCCTGATCGCGGCAGGCCACGACTACACAGAAATCCCGGTCTTAAAGAGTCTTGAAAAGACGGTAAAAGTGCTTATTCCCGAGGTGGAAAGCGAGATTTACGAAAAAATCAGCCTTTGCACACTGTAGAACCGCATTTTTCTCTTTACAAACGGCAAAAAATATTGTATACTTATCATAGAAGAATGTTGCGGAGGACACACCCTTGATCATACAATTGGATGAAGCGAAAAGAACACTTAAAGACATCGAACCGGATCTTAAAGAACTGGGCGATGCTTTAAAGATCGAAACTCTGCGTCGCAGAGCAGAGGAACTGGACGAACAAACCATGATGCCCGATTTTTGGAACGATCAGACCTGTTCGGGCAAGATCTTAAGAGAATTAAAACAGTTAAAAAACAGGATCGAAGAATATGATGCACTGATCAAAAAGCATCAAGATACCCTCGATCTGACGGAAATCGCCATTGAAGAAGAGGATGAATCCTTACTTGACGAGATCCTTGCAGATGTAGCAGCCATCGAAGAGCAGGAAGAAAAAATGCGCATCGAAGTGCTCCTATCCGGTGAATACGATGCGAACAATGCTATTCTCTCCCTGCATCCGGGCGCAGGCGGCACGGAAGCACAGGATTGGGCACTGATGCTCTACAGAATGTACTGTCGTTGGGGCGAAAAGCGCGGCTACAATGTTAAGTTGGTCGATTGGCTGGACGGCGAAGAAGCCGGCATCAAATCCGCGACCGTGATGATTGAAGGGATCAACGCTTATGGCTTTCTGAAGAGTGAAAACGGTGTACACCGTCTTGTGCGCGTTTCTCCTTTCGACGCTTCCGGCAGACGCCACACCTCTTTTGCTTCTGTTGAGGTCATGCCGGAGTTTACTGACGACCTTGATATCGTGATCGCCGATGAAGATTTAGAGATCACCACCCACAAATCTTCCGGCGCAGGAGGACAGCACATCAACAAAACAGAATCCGCCGTGCGTATCACCCATATTCCGACCGGTATCGTTGTCGGTTGCCAGACCGAACGAAGCCAGCTCCAAAACAAAGAAACGGCTTTGAAAATGTTAAAGAGCAAGTTGATGGAAATCAAAATGCGGGAGAATTTGGAGCGCATTGAGGACATTCAGGGCACCAAAGCCAATATCGAATGGGGTTCGCAGATCCGTTCCTATGTTTTTATGCCCTATACTCTTGCAAAAGACACCCGTACGGGTTACGAAGAGGTCAATATCAATTCCGTTATGGACGGTAATATTGACGGATTTATCAACGCATACCTCAAAGCAAACGCTAACAAAACAAATTAAAGAAAGGATCATTACCTTATGTTTAAGATCAAAAACTTCAAAGTGGAACTCAAACATCTTCTGACCGTCGTTTCGGCAATCGGTATGTTGGTCAGTTTCATCATTTCGCTCTGCTCCGAGAAAAAGACGTCCTCGGCTGTTTGCTTTTTCTTCTCTTTTGCAGGACTGGTCACGGGAATGTGCATGGAGGCAGGCGTCATACATACGCCTAAAGTCTGCCAAAAGTTGGAGATCGACATAGAACCGGAGACGGAAGAAGTTTCCGAAAATGAAGACGAATCGGAATTGGTCGTAGAAGAAGATTAATCTTCTCCTGCACTCATGACTTTTTGAAAGGATTTAGCAAAAAAAGGAGACAAGGCGATATGAGATGTCCCAATTGCGGATACTCCGAGAGCAAGGTCATCGACTCACGCCCGACGGAAAACTACAGCATTCGGCGCCGCAGAGAGTGTCCGAAATGCAAAAAACGGTTCACAACCTACGAGATCATAGATGTTGTGCCGATCACTGTTTTAAAAAAAGACGGTTCGGAAGAACTGTTTGACAAGAACAAAATTCTCACCGGTCTGATCAAATCCTGCTATAAACGCCCGGTCACCACCGAGCAATTATCCGCTTTGGTGGCGGACATCGAGACGGAACTGAAAAACAGCCTGCGCACGCAAGTCCCAACCGGAGAGATCGGAGAAATGGTGATGGAGCGGCTGAAAAAGCTTGATGAAGTCTCCTATGTCCGTTATGCCTCAGTATACAAGGAGTTCAAGGATGTAGAAACCTTTATGAAGGAATTACATATCTTGGCAGAACAAAAATGGAACAAAAAATGACAAAGGACGAGACAACGGCACCCATCGGTGCAGGTGTCTTGTCCTTTGTTAAAATAGACGAAAATTTTGCAATACATTTTAACAAAACAACGAAATTCACGACTGCTTTCTCAAATCGAAAGGAAACATCTTGATTTTAAAGACGATTTATGGTATATTGAATCGTAAAAACAGTTTTCGGCGGTTCGCGCCTGAAAGAAGGATATCTATATGAAAAAACGATGTTTTACTGCCCCACTCTGCCTCCTTCTGGCAGTGCTTATTCTTTTCTCTGCCGGCTGCACTGTAAGCAAAAACGATACAACAACTTCAGATAGCCCCACTGCCTCTCCTACAGAATCCATAGGGCTTTCCGAAACGCAGAGTGCCGCGACACCGACGCTCACTCCGACCTCCTCCCCCAACAAGACCAAAGTCACCGGCGTTCGCCTTGGGAAAGAAAAAATGACGCTCACCATCGGCGAAGCGACAAGGCTCAACGTGTATGTTTCCCCCCTCTCTGCAGAAAACAAAGAGGTCAAATGGAAATCTTCCAATAATGATATCGTTTCGGTGATCGACGGCTATCTTGTGCCCCAAAAAATCGGCACAGCCGTTATTTCCGTTGTGACTATAGATGGCGGATTTACGGCAAGTTGTACCGTAACGGTCAGTGAAAAAATCGTTTCGGTAGAATCGATCACTTTTGATAAAGCCGCATTGGATCTGATCATCGGCGAAGAAACGTCTCTAAGTGTTTCAATTCTTCCGACAAACGCCACCGACAAATCCGTCAGTTACGCCATTGAAAACGATAAGATCGTATCTTTCAACGATGGAAAAGTCAAGGCGCTTAAAGAGGGTGTCACTTCGATCATCGCAACCTCCGCAAACGGCATAAAAGCAGTTTCCATTATTACCGTGCATAAGAAGAACATCCCAGCAACAGGTATTTCCCTTAACAGAACGGAACTGACCGTGAAACTCGGAGAAGCAGCCATGCTGGCTGCAACCGTTCAACCGACAGATACTACCGACAGAACAGTCGTTTGGAGCATTGATAATCCTGATATCGCAACGGTTGAAAACGGAAGAGTTTCCGCATTGAAAGTCGGCACGGCGATAGTAACCGTCAATACCGCCGACGGAAAGTATCAAGCTACCTGCAAGATCACAGTAGAAGCGGAGAAAAACGACCCCATCGACGATATCGACCTTTCTGCGGCAGTAGCAGATCCGGACGACTCGGGATACAACGGCGGGTTACGCTTAAAGTCCTCCGGCGAGATCGTCCTCTCCCCCAGTTTGGATGTTTTGCGGACACTTCTCGATACAAACGGTAAAAATTACAGCGACTATAATGCATATCTGCGCTTTATTTTTCTCCCCTCAAATGATGATGAGGTACGATACAGTTATCATTCGATCGTCCTACAACCGGTCAAGAGCAAAGGCGAGTGGGTGGATTTTTATCTGGCAGGCCCGGACATTGATTCCGAATTCTGCCCAACTGCAGGCGCAAGTTATGAGATCGAACTGGTATTGGTGGAAAAATCCGCCCCAACAAAGGGTGTCATCAGTGCAACATATCATTTCACCGCCAACAATAACTGTAAAAACAGTGAATATTATAGTCCCACCCCCATCGGCGGACAGATCGTGCGCAATGAAGGTGAATATTACATCCGCTATAAGGCAGGCACGGGCGGCATCGTTGCGGGCAATCTGAAACAGCTCGTCGGCAACGGAATGGTCAGCACGGCGGTGACTGCCGTAGCAAAGGACGGATACATTTTTATCGGTTGGAGCGATGGCGTCCTAACTGCAACACGTGTAGGCGACACCGCCACCGAAGACCTTACCGTTACCGCTTACTTTTCTGTCAGCGACACCATCGGCAACATTCCGGTGCTGAACATCTATACAGACGATGGTGATCCCATCACGCAGAAGGTCTATGAGACCGGCAAGATCGTCGTTTCCGGCGCAAGTGCAGCTGAATACAACATTACAGCATCTCTGAAGATCCGTTGCAGGGGCAATTCCTCGCTGAACACCGGCGCATCGCAAAATCAGTATGACAGCAAGAACTCTTACCGCATCAAATTTGACGAAAAAGTGCAGTTCTTGGGCATCGGCGACAGCAAAAACAAAGACTGGGTGCTGAATTCCAACAAATTTGACATTTCGCAACTGCGCAACTTCCTTGTTTGGGAATTGGCAAATAAAATGGGTACACTGCCTTATGTCACTGAGTGTGAATGGGTACAACTGTACATCAACGGCAGTTACAGAGGAATGTACATGGTAACCGAGCTAGTTGAAACAGCAACCGATCGTGTGGAAGTAGATGACAGCGTCGCCTCCGAAGAAGTCGGCTTCCTCATCGAATTAGACTTTAGAGGAAACTACGATGACGATCCGTATTTCTATATCGACGGTTACGGTCCCGACCCTAAGAGAGATCTGCACGGCGCCGTAGAATTCTGCATCAAAAGCAAAGTGCAAAACGACGCACAATTGGCTTTCATAGAGAATTACATTCAACAATGCCACAACGCCATCAAGAGTGGCAACAAGGAAAACATCTCAAAATATATCGACCTTGATTCTCTAGTTGATATGTACATCATAGAAGAACTCTCCAAAGACTGCGATGCAGGAAGAGCCTCCTTTTACATTCAAAGAGATGTCGGAGGAAAACTATACTTCACAGCCCCTTGGGACTTTGACTTTGGTTTCGGCACATACGGTCAGGCAACCTATACAAGCGGTTTGGTCTCAAGCACCGAGAGCTGTTGTATCTGGTTTGGTATGCTGATAGAGCATTCTTGGTTCAGAAATATGTTGCTAGAACGCATGGAAGAACTGGATACCGCCTTTAAAGATACCCTGCAGGCAGTCAGAACAAAGGGCGCTGAACTGAAATTAGACGCCGACAAGAGCAACCTGTTTTGGGAAACTTACGGTACAAACTATCATCAGTATGTCAGTTCGCAGGTATCTTCCAAACTTTACAGTTATGAGGAACATATAGATTTCCTTGTCAACTGGGCGGAGGAACGTTGGTCAAATCTGTATGAGATCATCAAAAATTATTGACTGAAAAGGGCCTGTTCTTCACAGGCTCTTTTTGGTATGTTTTGAAAAAAACTATTGAAATATCTTCCTATTTGTGATACAATACGAGAAGAAAAGAGAATTCGAAAGGATTTAATAATATGGACAAGAAATTGAAAGTTGGCATTATCGGTTGCGGCGGTATTGCTAACAGCAAGCACATGCCGGGATTGAAGTCCGTTCCTGAAGCTGAAATGGTCGCATTCTGCGATATCATCCCCGAAAGGGCTGAAAAAGCGGCAAAAGAATTCGGTACGCCTGATGCAAAGGTATATGAGGATTATAAAGAATTGCTGAAAGATCGGAACATTGATGTAGTGCACATCTGCACACCCAATCGCTCGCACAGTTTTATCACAATCGACGCTCTGCGCGCAGGCAAACATGTCATGGTGGAAAAACCGATGGCAAAGACCGCGGCAGAAGCAAAAGAAATGGTCAAGGTCGCTAAAGAGACCGGGATGAAACTGACCGTTGGATATCAAAACCGTTGCCGCCCCGAATGTGTCCTTCTTAAAAAGATGATCCGCGAGAAGGATGTTTTGGGAGAGGTTTACTATGCCAAAGCGATTGCTCTTCGCCGCAGAGCCACACCGACTTGGGGAGTGTTCCTTGACGAATATGAGCAAGGCGGCGGGCCGCTGATAGACATCGGCACGCATGCCCTCGACCTCACCCTTTCAATGATGAACAACTATGAACCGCACATGGTCATCGGCACGACCTACAAGAAACTGACCAACCCGGATTGCGCCAACTGTTGGGGCAAGTGGGATGAGAAGAAGCACACAGTGGAAGATGCGGCATTCGGCTTCATCGTTATGAAAAACGGTGCAACCATCAACCTTGAATCCTCTTGGGCGCTCAACATCCTTGATCCCGTTGAGGCTTCTACCGTTCTTTGCGGCACCAAGGCAGGCGCACGTATCCAAAACAAGGAACTGACCATCAACTACGACAAAGACGGAGAATTAGTCGAAGAATCTCCCCTTGACGAATACGAAGGCACGATCAAACAAACTGCAAGCGCATATGAAGCAAGACAATGGATCGACAGCATTCTAAACGATACCGACCCCATCGTCCTACCGGAACAAGCATGCGTCGTCTCTCAGATCTTAGAAGCCATCTACACCTCCGCCAAGACCGGAAAACCGGTGTACTTTGATTAACGGTCAAGCATAGGATATCGTCCTTACCTTGCCGTCCGCCAAAAAAACAGTTTACCAAAATTAAAGTAACAGAACCCTTGAGTTTATTCCATAAGTAAAAAAATCGGTGCATACGCACCGATTTTTTTATTATCAATCTTCTTCTACCATATTTGCCTTTGCTTCAGCAATAATCTTCTGCGCTTCCGAGGCAGGCACTTCATCATAACGAATGAACTCAAAGGTGTAAAGTCCCTTGCCCTGTGTCATCGCACGCAAGTCGATCGTATAATCGACCATTGTTGCCTTCGGCACTTCTGCGTCGATCGTTGTGTAACCGGGCTTATTTTCCGCAGGACCGGAGCCAAGCACCATGCCTCTGCGCTTGCTGTTGATGTCGCCCATGATCGCGCCCACCATCGCATCGGGAATGGTCACCTTCAATTCACCGATCGGCTCAAGAAGCACCGGCTTTGCAAGTGGCAGGCCTGCCTTGTATGCAAGGGAAGCAGCCATCTTGAAGGAAAGTTCATTGGAGTCAACATCGTGGTAAGAACCGTCATACAGATCTGCTGCCAGTCCAACAACGGGATATCCCGCGAGAACCCCCTTCTGCATCGCCTCAAGAAGTCCTTTTTCAATAGCCGGATAGTAGTTCTTCGGAACCGAACCACCGACAACGCTCTGCGTAAAGGTCAGACCTTCGCCCTCTCCGGGAGAGAAACGAATGCGCACGTCACCATACTGACCGTGACCTCCGGACTGTTTCTTGTGTTTTCCCTGTACGTCGCTTCTGCCTTTGATGGTTTCTCTGTATGCGATTCGCGGCACAGAAAGGTTGACTTCCACACCGCTACGGCTCTTCAGCTTGGAGAGCGCAACGTCAATCTGCATATTACCCATCGCAGAAAGCAATAATTGTTTGGTCTCTGCGCTGTTTTCGAATTTCAAGGTCTTGTCTTCGTCAATCAACTTAAAAATACCTTGAGCCACCTTGTCCTCATCTCCCTTGTTCTTGGGAGAAACTGCCATAGTGTAAAAAGGAGCCGGATATTTGATGGGTGCGTATACTGTTTCACCGCTGACAGACAACGAGTCGCAGGTATTGGTATTGACCAACTTCGTAATACAGCCGATATCGCCGCAGCAGAGTTCGGTAACTTCCAACGTCTTTTTACCAAGCGGTGCATAAATGTGTGCAAATTTTTCGATTGCGCCGGTCTGCGCGTTCTTTAAGGTCGCGCCTGCGGTCAGTGTACCTGCCATGACCTTAAAGTAGCTGGTTCTGCCAAACTGGTCAACTGCGGTCTTGAAGACAAATAGTTCCGGATCTCCCGTAACGGCGATCGGCTTCTTTTGTTTTTCGCCGTCAACGATAACGCTCTCAGTGCCTTTTGCAGTGGGATTCGGGAAGGTATCAACGATGATATCCATCAACTTATCGATACCTTGCAGTTTGGTTGCAACACCTGCAAATACCGGCGCAATCTGACCGGTAACGATACCGATATTCAGTGCTTTTTCCACCTCTTCCTTGGTAGGTGTAATGCCTTCAAAATATTTCTCCATCAATTCGTCGTCAACCGTTGCAACGGCTTCGAACAGCTTTTCTCTGTATTTTTCGACGGTAGGCATATAACTGGCATTAATCTCACCGTCGGTGCGATTACCCTTCGCATCGTATACATACTTTTTCAGTTCTATCAAGTCGATGAAAGAACCCGCATCCGCACCCGGAACGATAACGGGACAAACGGACGTACCGAATGTATCAATAAGAGAATTCAGAACCTTTTCAAATTTTGCTTCCGGATCGTCACACTTATTGACAAAAAAGGCTCTGGGGGAATTGTGTGCGCTAACGCGCTCCCAAGCCAGTTCCGTACCGACCTGAATGCCTGATTTCGCATCGACCAAAATGATGGCACTGCCGGTCACGCGAAGTCCCGTGATGACTTCCCCAACAAATTCAAGAAATCCGGGAGTATCCATCAGATTGATCTTTGTGTTTCTGTATTCCAGATGTGCCGCCGCCATCGAGATCGTAAATCCTCTCTTAATCTCTTCCGGATCATAGTCACAAACGGTATTTCCGGCAGATGGTGTGCCCAATCTATCGGTCTTCTTGGTCAAAAACAGCATTGCCTCCGCGAGAGAAGTCTTTCCGCTTCCGCCATGTCCCAATAAGCTGATATTGCGAATATCACCTGTTTTAAATGTTGCCATAATTGTACCTCTTTTCTTGTTTTATGAAGAGCGACAGAACCGCGAACGGGTGTCGCGTAAAGTTTCACATGTCATATTATACAATAAAGATTTCTTCATTTCAATAGATTTTGTTGCTTTTTTACCTTGTAGTTCGTAGAAAAAATAGCCTTCATTTTGTGGAAATGTAACAAATTCCCTGCATTCTTTCCTCAGATAACAGCATTTTGTCGAGAGAATTGATGATCTTCAGTTTTCCGAGTGTCCAATCCGGAGCAATCAGTTCGGAACGCAGAGCATCCCCCGTAACGCGTTCCACCACCGTCTCAGGCGGCAGAAGTTCGATCTGCGATGCCAATGTCTCAAGATAGTCGCCCATGGTCATCGGTGTATACTTCCCTTCTCTATACATCCGCTCCAGCACTGTTCCACGTCGAACATACAGGCTGTGGATCTTGACAAAATCAGGACGAAGCTTTCCCACGATGCGCGCACTTTCAAGCATCATCTCCTGTGTCTCACCGGGCAGACCGTCGATCAAATGAACACATACCGCAATTCCACGGTCCTTTAATGCCCGATATCCTCTTAAAAAATCGTCAAAGGTATGACCGCGATTCATTTTTTCCGCCGTTTCATCAAACACCGTCTGTAAACCGAGTTCGACTGTAAGTGCCGTTCGATCCCGAAGTTTGGACAAAAGGTCAAGAACCTCTGTCGGTAGGCAATCGGCGCGTGTCCCGACAGAAATTCCCACAACATCCGGGAGCGCCAACGCTTCTTCATATAGCAAAGACAATCTCTCAATAGGTGCATATGTCGAGGTATTCGATTGAAAATAGACGATCGTCCTTAGTTTTCCCCATTTTTTACACACCTTTTCCCTGCCGTCGCGATATTGCTCGGCGATCGAACGTGTCAATGCGCAATTCTCTGCGCCGCCGCCACCGCAAAAATGACAACCGCCAATGCCCTTATTTCCGTCCTTGTTCGGGCATGTAAATCCGCCATCTATACCGATCTTGGCGATCTTCTCTCCAAATTTATGCTTCAGATAGTAGTCATAAGTATGATACCGCTTTCCTCCGTCTGAATAAAGAAATGCTTCCATGGTTCTCTCCTCTCATGCCATCGATCCAATAAAAACAGACGGCTATATAAACGATCTTTTGATTTTATCCGCTTTATCATCCAAAAAACGCCCCAAATGGGGCGTTTTAGCAGGTCATTTGTTTTTGAGAAGTTCTTTGATCTCTTCAAGCACCGCTGTCTGTCTCAAGGTCGCTTCCTCAAGAGCCGCCTGCTTTGCCGCCGCAGCCTCCGCTGCCGCCGCCGTCTTGGCATCCGCTTCTGCTTTTGCAACAGCCTCTTCCGCTAACTTTTTGCTCAGTGCTGTGTTCTTCACCTTCATGATCACTCTGAGGATCACAAAAATACAGAACGCGGTGATCAGGAAATCAATAATCGTCTGAAGCCATGTTCCCCAAAGGATCGCAACCTCGGGTGTAGTAACGGCGCCTTCCGCATCTACAACCGCTTCGCTGATGACAGTCTTAATCGAATCAAGGCTACCGCCCTTCACAAAAATGCCGACAAAGGGATTGATGATGTAATTGACAAGTCCTGTGACGATCTTACCAAACGAACCGCCGATGACAACACCGACAGCCATATCAATGACATTTCCTTTGCTGATGAATGCCTTAAAATCCTTGAAAAAACTCATATTTTCCCTCCTTAAATGTATATGTGAAATTATGTTGGTATTGTACACCATCTTTCACAAATTGTCAACATCTATTTCAGTGCGAACAAATGTTCGCTTTTATTTTTTACAGGTTCCCCTCACTGCGACAATTTTGTCGTATAATATATTGTATAATTAAAGAAAAAACGGAGGTTAAAACAATGGAATTTTTTTCTTATTCAAAAAAGGAAGCTTCGATCCGCGAAGAAGATCTCGCAATCATCGAGCGCAGGCTTGCAACATTAAAAGAACATATGACGATCCACCGCGTTGAGGTCGGCAGAATTTCCCCTTCCCCGCTCTTCTCAGTCGACGAATCAACTCTGGAGGGACTTTCAAAAAGCATCTTGCGTTTTGGTTTGGTCGAACCGCTTGCAGTCCGTCGCGTCAGCTCGGATGATTCTTCACTTGGCGCAGTCTTTCAATTGATCGACGGCAATCGACGCCTTGCTGCTGTCAAAAAGTTGGGACTACCTACTGTTCCCTGTTGTATACTCAATATTCCCGCATCAGAATTGGAATCAGCGCGTTATTCAACAGTCCGTTCGAAAGTGAAACCAGATATTTTTGATTGCCATGATGCCGAACGTTCCCTTTATGAGGAGCCCCCTTCTGTATTCCATAACGTAGCAAACCGTCCTAATAGCAATCCCGATCCTTTACTTTCCTTCAGCGAATCAGAGCGCGAGATCTGTCGTACCGAACTTTTGGACGAACAAATGATCATGGCACTTGCAGCGATCTCCGATCCGCATCTTCGAAAGCAGACACTGTCAGACATTGTCAGGATTCGTAGAAATTGCTTGAAAAGAACAGAAAATCGTGCGGCTCCCCGTGGAGTTCGTGGAAAACTCCTTCTCTGCGACATTCAACCGGTCTACAATTCCTTTGAACGATATGTTCGTTTTTTACGGCAATCGGGTATCGCGTCCAGTTGGAAGCACGAGGAGACCCCCGATTGCTATCGTATCATTCTTGAGATCCCAAAGCGCACCTATTGTAGTATCGGTTCGTCATCCGAGACCGCGGCACCGGATCAAACGGAGGTATTCGATCTCCGTGATTTTGCGCTGTAATTTCTCTGTTCTAATGTTCTACGTGGAACATTGGAATAGCATTCCTTAAACGATCTCCACAGAAGCAACTAAAGCTCGGCACTGTTCCACGTGGAACAATCACTTCCCTCGCTTTTTGATATAAAAAGCGAGGGAAGCCAACATTATGAATTTTTTGAAAAATAGCGCCATGGCATTGACAACCAAAGAAAGTTTTGTTATAATAAAAAGACAAGAACTGACTTTGCAAACAATATAAAAGAGGTGAAACGTTTGGGCAAGATCATTGCATTCGCAAACCAAAAAGGCGGGATCGGCAAAACCACATCTGCAATCAATGTTGCCGCCGCTATCGCAGTGTCCGGCAGAAAAGTGTTGGCTGTGGACTGTGATCCGCAAGGAAACTGCACTAGCGGCTTTGGTATCAATAAAAAAGCCTTAAAATTCACAAGTTACGATGTTTTGGTAGGCAGGACAACCGCCGAAGAAGCAATCCACCAAACGGAATTTGACGGAATTTCTGTCATTCCGGCGAATATTGCCCTTGCAGGCGCGGAATTTGAACTTGTTGATTTAGACGACCGGGCCTATCGATTAAAAAACGAGCTGGACAAGCTGCGAGATCATTTCGATTACATTGTTATCGATTGTCCGCCATCACTCGGCTTGTTGACGATCAACGCACTTGCGGCATCCGATGGCATCGTTATTCCAATGCAGTGCGAATATTTTGCGTTGGAGGGACTTTCACAGTTAATGCTAACCATCCGCAAAACAAAAGAAATGTACAACCGCGATTTAGACATCATCGGTATTCTGATCACGATGTATAACGGTAGACTGAACCTTTCAACCCAAGTTATGCACGAATTAAAACGTTATTACGGGGAAAAACTGCTTTCAGAGCCAATCCCGCGTAGTGTACGCATCAGCGAAGCACCCAGCCACGGACTTCCGATCTGTTTTTATGACAAAAACGGCAAAGCATCTGAGGCTTATGCCAAAGTCGCAAAGGAGATCATGTTGCGCATCTAAAGCCAATCTCAACGGCAAACTTCAAATCGAATCAATTAAATCAAGGATCAAAGAGAGTTTTTGAAATATTTTCTAAAAGCTTCATTATCCATCTCATACGAGGTAAAAATATGGCAACAAAGCCCAAAACAGGACTCGGTCGAGGTCTTGACTCTATTTTTCTCGACAACACCGCCCCGGAGACAGCCGGAGGGAACACAATCTTGCGTATTTCAAACATCCAACCACGCAAGGATCAGCCCAGACGCGTATTTGATGAAGAATCTTTGCGCCAACTGTCTGAATCAATCGCGGCATATGGACTCATCGAACCGGTCGCAGTCAGGGAAGCACCCGGCGGATTTTATGAGCTGATTGCCGGCGAGCGCCGTTGGCGCGCTGCAAAAGCGGCAGGTTTAAGCGAAATTCCCGCAGTGATCATCTCCGCAGACGACCGGAAAGCCGCTGAAATGGCACTGATCGAAAATGTACAGCGTGAGGACCTGAACCCGGTAGAAGAAGCGCAAGCGTACAAAAAGTTGATTGCCGACTACGATCTGACACAAGAACAGGTCGCAAACGCGGTAGGGAAGAGTCGTTCCGCCATCGCAAACACCATGCGCTTGTTGGATCTCCCACCAAAATGTCTCGAATTTCTTTCTTCCGGTGCACTATCCGAAGGACACGCAAAAGTCCTGATGGCCTTGAAAGACGAAAAATCAGCCGTTGAAGCCGCAGAACTGATCGTTACACGACAGTTATCCGTTCGAGAAACGGAAATTCTGGTCAAAAAACTACTGAAACAAGCAGAGCTTGATAACGAAGAGCAAGAAGATATTCAGACAGCTCCCATCAAAGTCAACTACACCCGTGTTCTGGAAGACAAAGCAGCGCGCCTCCTTGGCAGACGTGTCCTCATCAAGGGAAGAGGAAAGACCAAGCGACTTGAATTATCATTTGAGGACAAAGAAGACCTTGAAGCGCTGCTTGCAGTTTTATGCGGCAACCAACTGTTTGAGGACGAAATTTAGTTAATTATTTTTACATTTTGTAACATATTTTTTCATTTTTTTAAAGAAGGAAACAATCATGATCGATATCAAATTTATCAAAGAACAACCAGAAGAAGTCATTGCGCGCCTTGCCGCGAAAGGGAAAGATGTGCGCGAAGACATCGCAAAAATTTTAGAGTTGGATGCTCGTCGCAGGGAGATCATCGGCAGAAGCGAGGCACTGAAAGCCGAGCAGAACAAGGAAAGTAAGATGATCCCGGTGTACAAAAAAGAAGGGAAGGACGTTGCGGAAATTTTCGCACGCTTGACCGAGATCAAAAAACAAGTTGAAGAGGATACCGCGAAACTGCGAGAAGTCGAATCGGAATTTAACGCCTTGATGTACGCTCTGCCAAATCTGCCCGATCCCGATCTAAAGGCAGGCGGAAAGGAAAACAACGAGCCGCTCCGCTATTTCGGCGAACCGCACAAATTTGATTTTGAGCCGAAAGATCATGTCGAACTTTGCACCTCTTTAGGGCTGATCGATTATGAAAGAGGCACAAAGCTATCGGGCAACGGTTTCTGGATCTACAAAGGTCTTGGCGCACGGCTTGAATGGGCGCTTCTCAACTACTTTATCGACACGCATTTAAGTGACGGCTATGAAATGGTAATGATCCCGCATATGCTCGGCTACGAATGCGGTTTTGTTGCCGGGCAGTTCCCGAAATTCGCAGAAGAGGTATATTGGCTTGAGACTGCAGAGGATGAAAGAAGAAGATTCATGCTCCCCACCGCCGAGACAGCGCTTGTTTCCTTACACCGAAACGAGATCTTGACAGAAGCAGATCTGCCGAAGAAGTATTTTGCCTACACACCTTGCTTCAGAAGGGAGGCAGGTTCTTATCGCAAAGACGAGCGCGGTATGGTCAGAGGGCATCAATTCAATAAAGTCGAAATGGTGCAATACACCCTGCCGGAGAAGTCAGACGAAGCATTCGAAGAACTGGTCGGCAAGGCAGAAGCATTGGTCAAAGGTCTGGGCTTCCACTTCCGCACGGTCAAATTAGCAGCAGAGGACTGCTCTGCATCAATGGCAAGGACTTACGATATCGAGATCCAGATCCCCTCGATGAACGGCTACAAAGAAGTTTCCTCCGTTTCGAACGCCAGAGATTATCAAGCAAGAAGAGGAATGTGCCGCGTAAAGAGAGCGGACGGCAGAATGGAATATGTCCACACCTTGAACGGCTCGGGATTGGCAACTAGCCGCATTTTGCCCGCCTTGGTGGAGCAAAATCAGCGAGCAGACGGCAGCGTGGTCGTGCCGGAAGTGTTAAGAAAATACCTTGGCGGAATGGAAGTCATCAAAAAGTGATCAAAACATATTTTTGGGTTTTCTTGAAAAACAATCGTTAACAAAGTCCAAAAATCGATTTGTTGTACCTTGGAAGGAGTAAAAATTTGCTTAGTTATTTTTCTGAATTGTTATCCTCTTCGCCCGTTGGATCGATCGATCTGATCCTCTTATGCCTGCTTGTCGGATTTGTCATCGCAGGAATCCTTGCGATCATCGACCGACGCGTAATGGGAGCATTTGTACGCACTCTTTTGAAAATGGGTGCAACCTCTCCCGAAACAGCAGTGACTCTGCGGGAAGCCGGCTTTGAAAAAAAGAGAGCGGTGATTTCCGGACTTCGCGGAAAGGGCATCTTTTCGGGAACAGTGTTCGAAGCCTCCGAACAGGTGGAATTTGACCGAGAAGACCACGCGCTTCCCATTCACAGAGCGCGTTTTGACACAAAAAAAGCGAGATTTTATATTCCCGAACCGTTGCGCCACCGCGCGGCGATCCGTTTTGAATCAAAGGGGAACCACGTCGTGATCCTGATCATCGGTACGCTTCTCCTGCTCGTTTTGCTACTTCTCGCAATGCTTTACAAGGATCACATCATACAGTTAGTAAACCAATATCTCGGCTCCATGTCAAAATAAGGAGAGAAGAATGTCTGTAAAGAAGATCATTGGGGCAGACCCCAACAAAAAACGGCTGGTACTAACGGTTATTGCCGCCATTGTATTATTTCTTGCCGGGATCATGCTCGGACTGTGGCTTTCGGGTTTCCGATATATGAATGTAAAGTATCTATCGGCTCTTGACGGAGATTCGGAAAGTATCCGATTTCTCGGCTTTCTCTCAAATGACGGCATTCCTCAAAGCGGAACGATCTATTTTGAGAGCAAGACCGCATCGCTTACTCAAACAGAAGAGGGAAAATTCCGTTTGGAATACAACAACGGCGATGTTTACGAAGGAGAAATGTCCGGTCTTCAACGTGCGGGAACGGGTGAAATGTACTATATATCCGGGGACAGTTATGTCGGAGAATTCTCGGCAGACAAACTGCACGGAACGGGTGTTTACCGTTACGCTTCCGGGGACAGTTACGAAGGAACATTCAGTTCCGGAAAAAAGTCAGGAGAAGGAAAATACACCTGGACCTATGAAAACGGAACGGCTATTTACGAAGGGCACTTTGAAAACGACCGCAGAAACGGCTATGGCGTCTACACCGCCATTGACGGCACAGTCTACAAAGGAAACTTTGTAAACGATCTGCGTACAGACACGCAAGCAGAGGTAACGATCCCGAACAGCAACGGCGGCTTAGATCGCTATTACGGCGGCTACGACAAAGATGTCCGCTCGGGATTCGGGTACTATTTTTACGCCAACGGCGATGTATATATCGGTCAGTTCGTAGCAAATCTTCCGGAAGGAGAGGGGACTGTCTATTTTGCAAAAGGCGGCTGTTACAAAGGGCAGTTTGTTGGCGGAAACATTGAAAAAGACAATGCAACGGAAATTCCGAGCGAGGAAGCGAGCAAGGTATTAAACAGCCTTGATCCGGAGGAAAATCCGTTCAAACAGTCATGATCTATTAAGGATGGAGAGCCATGAAAACGATTCTTGCTATTGACGGCAACAGCGTCATCAACAGAGCATATTTCGGCGTGCGCCCACTGACAAACAGCAAAGGACAGCGCACCGAGGCGATCTTCGGCATGCTCAACATCATTTTATCTGCCATTGACCGGGTAAAACCGGACAGTATACAAGTCGCATTCGATCTGCACGCTCCCACCTTCCGTCACAAGATGTTTGACGGTTACAAGGGTACTCGCAAGGGAATGGACGAGGAACTTTACTGCCAGATGGAGCCGGCAAAAACACTTTTAAGGGCGCTCGGCTACAAAGTTTTGTCTCATGAAGGCTACGAGGCGGACGATATCCTCGGCACTGTTTCGGCAGAAGCGACAAGGGCAGGTAAGTGCTGTTATATTTTAACGGGCGACCGTGACAGCCTGCAGCTCATTACCGAAAACACGCATGTTCTTTTGATCTCCAAGGGAGAGACCATAGAGTATGATCGCGCACGTTTCTTCGAAAAATACGGCATTATGCCGGAACAATTCGTTGATGCAAAAGCCATTATGGGGGACAGTTCCGATAACATTCCGGGTGTGCCCGGCATTGGAGAAAAAACCGCTTTACCGCTCATTGCAAAATTCGAAAGTCTTGACGGTATATATGCGCATCTTGACGATCCTTTCATCAAAAACGGCACACGTGTCAAGCTGACCGAAGGGAAAGAGAGCGCGTACCTCTCGCAAGCGCTGGCGCGTATCTGCAAAGCCGTCCCGATCGCTCTCGATTTTTCCGATGCCGTGCGAGCGCCGGAACTTTATGAAGTGTTGAAAGAATTGGAATTCTCCTCCTTCATCGACCGTCTTCAAGTCAATGCGGAAAATGAATCAGGTGTAAGAAAAACAAGAGAATATCGACAAATTTCTTCCGATGAAGCACTAAAACTCACCGAAAAAGCGGGAATTTATTTTGGAGAAGACGGGCTGTACATTTCATCGGAAGAAGGCGACTTTTTCCTATCAGATCCGGATCCTATCACCGTCGCGCTCTTCTTCACCCCCGAACGAAAGATTGCCGTTCACGACTGCAAAAGTCTATATAAACGGCTGTATTCCTTCGGCATTAACGATTTTGAAGCGACAGATGACCCAATGTTACAAGGCTATGTACTCTCCTCTACGGAAGGTGATTACAGCGAAAAAGCGTTAGCGTTGCGCTATCTAAACAAATTCACAGACGGCGCAGGCGACGCGGGGCTGGTTCTTGAACTCTCGGAAAAACTAAATCAATTACTCATCGTAGAAGGTGTAGAGCATCTCTATCGCGACATTGAATTGCCCCTCGCCGGGGTGCTCGCACACTGCGAAAAAGAAGGTTTTTTGGTTGATAAAGAGGGGATCTCCGCCTTTTCCGCAACACTTCAAGAGCAGATCAATACTCTGACTACCGAGATCTACGAGATGGCGGAAGGGGAATTCAATATCAATTCGCCCAAACAGTTGGGAATTGTTCTCTTTGAGCGCTTATCTCTTCCTTGTCCGAAGAAAACAAAAAGCGGGTACAGCACAAGCGCTGAAGTCTTAGATAAATTGAAGGGCATCCACCCGATCATCGAAACCATTTTAAACTACAGACAACTTGCAAAACTGCGCTCGACCTACACAGAGGGGCTATTGAAGGTCGCGGGGGCGGACGGAAGAGTCCACACTTGCTTCACACAAACGGTCACTTCGACCGGGCGGCTCTCCTCTGTCGAACCAAACCTCCAAAACATCCCTGTGCGCACCGAGTTGGGCAGGGAAATGCGCCGCTTCTTCATCGCGCCGAAAGGAAAAAAACTGATTGATGCCGACTATTCGCAGATAGAACTGCGGTTGCTCGCCGACATTTCCGGAGATGAAACAATGATCGAAGCCTTCAAAAACGGAACGGACATACATGCCGTGACCGCATCGGAAGTCTTCGGCGTACCGCTTGAAGAGGTCACTTCCTCCCTTCGAAAACAGGCAAAAGCAGTCAATTTCGGGATCGTTTACGGCATTTCCGCCTACTCTCTCTCAGAAGATCTGCATATTCCGCTATATCAAGCAGATGACTATATCAAAGGATATTTCGCAACCTATCCGAAAATCGAAAGGTATATGAAAAACGCGGTGGAATCTGCCGCAAAAGACGGATATGTCAGAACGATGTTCGGCAGAAAGCGGTATATTCCGGAATTGACCTCCGGAAAAGGCATGTTAAAAAAATTTGGGGAGCGAGTGGCAATGAACAGTCCCATTCAAGGTTCTGCCGCTGACATCATCAAGATCGCCATGGTGGCAGTCGATCGCGCTTTGAAGGATGCAAAGTTGGACGCAAAACTGATCCTGCAGGTGCATGATGAACTGATCGTGGAATCATCGGAAAAAGATGCAGAACAAGCGGCAGATATTTTAAAACGCAAGATGGAAAACGCCGTTTCCTTAAAAGTACCGCTGCCGGTCGATCTATCGATCGGGTACAGTTGGTTTGATTGTAAGTAATGAACTTCTTCATGAGATGCACACCCTTGCCACACCACCTTTTGTAAAAGGTGAACGGAAACTTTAAAAAACAAATAATCGAAAATACGAAAGGAAGACTATTATGGGACTTATCAAAGCACTTGTCGATTCCGTCACCGGCGCACTTGCCGATCAATGGCTTGAAATACTCGAAGCGGACGGTATGTCTGATCATACCGTATTTGCAAAAGCGGTTGCCGTGCGCAAAAACGGCAACAAAAAAGGAACTGAAGGCGTTATTTCCAACGGTTCCGTCATCCATGTCTATCCCGGACAGTTTATGATGCTACTTGACGGCGGCAAGGTGGTCGATTACACCGCCGAACCGGGCTATTACAAGGTAGACAGTTCTTCCGCTCCCTCTCTCTTTGCAGGACAATTCGGTAAAAGCTTGAAGGATGCATTTGTGCGTGTCGCATACGGCGGCAGCCCTTCCTATAAACAGCAGGTGTATTTTATCAATTTGCAAGAGATCAAAGGACTTCGTTTCGGCACCCGTACGCCCGTCAATTATTTTGACACTTTCTATGGTGCGGAATTATTCCTTCGTGCACACGGAAACTATTCGGTAAAGATCACCAATCCGATCCTGTTCTATACCGAAGCCATCCCAAAAAACAAAGATCGTGTTGAAATGGAGGAAATCTCCGAGCAGTATCTCTCGGAATTCATGGAAGCACTGCAAGCATCGATCAATCAAATGTCTGTAGACGGCATCCGCATTTCACACGTCGCATCCAAAGCAACAGATCTCTCCAAATACATGGCAAACTGTCTTGATGAATCATGGAATGCCGGACGCGGCTTTGAGGTCTGCTCGGTAGGCATTGCATCGGTCTCCTATGACGATGAGTCGAAAGAACTGATCAATATGCGCAACAAGGGTGCGATGCTTTCCGATGCCACCGTCAGAGAAGGCTATGTGCAAGGCTCTATCGCACGCGGTATCGAAGCGGCAGGAAGCAATACCGCAGGTTCCGCACAGGCATTCATGGGCATGGGCGTCGGCATGGGCACGGCAGGGGGATTTATGGGTGCCGCTTCCGAGACCAACCGTCAACAAATGGCAACAAATGCCGAGAAAGCAAAAAATGCCCCCGATCCGAACGCATGGATCTGCTCTTGCGGCGCAAACAACACCGGCAAGTTCTGTTCTGAATGCGGAAGCGCCAAACAGACAAAGGAAGAATGGACTTGCCCACATTGCGGAAGCAAAAACACCGGAAAATTCTGCTCTGAATGCGGTAATAAAAAGCCGGAAAACGTCGGCGAATGGTTCTGTACAGAATGCGGACACAAAAACGCGGCAGAAAGCAAATTCTGCCCTGAATGCGGACACAAAAAATAAACAAAGCAAAAATCGAAAGAGTGATATAAATGAGCAGTTCTACAACATTCTATTGCCCCTCCTGTGGAGCTGGACTTCGCTACGATCCCGAAAAGAAAAAATTCGTCTGTGACTACTGCCTGTCTGAATTTGAAAAGGATGAATTGGATGCTCTTGAAGAAAAGGCACGTGAAAAAGCGGAAGAGGAAGAGCGCACCCATCCCGAGCCAATCGATGATTTTTCAGACGAAAGTGAAGAAGCAGATGATTCAGAGGAACGGGCGACAGAAGATGCAGAATATTCAACGCACATTTCCGAATATATATGCCCATCCTGTGGCGCGGAGATCCTTGCTGACGAAAACACCGCCGCAACCTTTTGCTACTATTGCCACAACCCCGTTATCAACGCAAAGCGGATGTCCGGCGCGTACAAGCCCGACAAGATCGTTCCTTTCGCCTTTGATAAGGAACAAGCTATTGAAAAGTTTTTGAATTACACCAAGAAAAAGACCTTCGTTCCGAAGGATTTCTTCAAAAGGGAACAGGTAGAAAAACTTACCGGCATCTACTATCCCTTTTGGGTGACCGATGCCGACGTTGCGGCAAAACTTGTCGCACGCGCCACCAGAGTTCACAGTTGGCAAATGGGAGACAAGCAATACACCGAAACGAGCTATTTCAATATCACGCGCGAAGGAAACGTCCATTTTGAAGACCTCTGCAATCTTGCGCTCGACAAAGAAGACCGCGATATGATCGAAGGTATTCTCCCCTTTCCGAGCGACAGCCATCTGCCATTTTCAATGTCCTACACTTCCGGATTTATGGCAAAAAAACGAGACCTCGACAAGTCGGTATTCAAGAATGATTTAAACGACCGTATGCGCCGATACAGCACAGAATTACTGCAACGGGACATTCAAGGCTACGCCACCGTCTCTCCGCGTGAGCGCTCGGTACGGCTGAAGAACGCGCACTATGACTACACCCTGTTTCCGGTCTGGGTGCTGACTTATCGCAAAAAAGGCTCAAAAAAGGTCTATACTTATGCTTTAAACGGTGTCACCGGAAAATTTTACGGAGAATTGCCGGTGGACTATCGAAAACTCACCCTCCTTGCAGGGCTGACGGCACTGGCAGTCGGTGCCCTCGTCTTTTTGATCGGAGGGTTTCTGCTATGAAAAAACATATCATTATACTTTTTTCTCTTTTAACCGTTCTGTCTCTGACCCTATTTCCGACAAACGCCGCGGAAGAAAAGGGACATGTTTTTGACAATGCAAATTACTTGACCGAGGCAGAAGAGGAACAGTTGGAAGATCTGCTTGCAAAAGCATCCGAGAGTGGAGTTTACTACCTTGTATATACAAGCACGCGCTATATCGAACAGGATCGTTACGATGCCCTGATCAAAAAGCTTGGCTTTTCTGTAAATGATGATCTGGCGCTGTTCGCTATCTATCCTCCCCAACTCTCCGGTGCGGCATACGGCTACAATTTAGCGGTTTACGGTGTAGCGGACAAAAGACTCAGCTACGATGAATACAATACCATTCTTGATCACAAAGACATCATGGATAACATATATGCCGGTGATCTTTTGGAAGGGCTTTCTGCCTTTCCATCTCTGACACAGTACCACATTGAGCACGGAAAAGGGAAGGATGGCTACCGAGAACCAGGTTTTTCCATCGGTTTCAATCAGATCCTCCTCACTTTTGGCGCAATGCTCGTCACCTTCCTCATCTTCTTTTTTTCGGTACGTTCGTCCTACCGCAAGAAAAACAAAGGCGGACAGTATCCCCTTGACCAATACAGCACGACCGAGATCACTAACCGAAGAGAACGCTATTCACACAGGCGCATTTCGGTCATCACCATTGCAAGAAATCCCGGTGGCGGCGGTCACGGTGGCGCACACGGCGGTCACGGCGGTGCGCGCAGCGGCGGAAGATAACCGGAGCGCAAAGGGTGATGTGCTTTTTAAAGGCTGTGCGTCCTTGACCCCGCCACCCTTCGGAAAGAGTAGCCGAAAACTTCAGAAGAAAAACAAGAGATCCCTACTTTCAAGATATCTCAAAAAAACTTTCAAAATCAAAGAGAAGGAGCATATTTTCAGTGGAACGAGTCAGTAAGATCAACTATTATCTTGATATTGCGGAAACAGTCGCAGAACGGAGCACCTGCTTACGCCGCTGTTTCGGCGCGATCATCGTCAAAAACGATTCGATCATCTCCACCGGCTACAACGGCGCCCCGCGCGGACGAAAAAACTGTTCCGATCTTGGTGTCTGCAGAAGGGAAGAAATGAATATTCCTCGCGGAGAACGGTACGAGCTCTGCCGTTCGGTGCATGCCGAAGCGAATGCCATTATTGCGGCCTCCAGAGAAGATATGATCGGATCGACTCTGTATATGGCTTGCGTTTCTCCTCAAACGGGCGAACTTCTCGCACACACCACCTCTTGCGCCATGTGCAAACGGCAGGCGATCAACGCAGGCATTGAGAAGGTGATCGTTCGAGACGACAAGGAGCATTACTCCATCTATCCCGTCTCAAACTGGATCGAAAATGATGACAGTCTCGGCGACAAACTGGGCTACTGATCAGATGAACGAACCGTCTCTTCAGATCCTCCCATGCGGAAGCAATACCGACCTCGCGCTCGCTCAAACTCTGGCGCATTTGGAAGCAATCTGCTTTTCACAGCCATGGAGCGAAAGCAGCTACCGTTTCATCCTATCCTCCCCCTATCACCGTTTGATCCTGCTAAAAAAAGAAGACCGCATTATCGGTTGGGCGGTGCTCTTTCTCATATTTGAAGAAGGAGAACTGCAAAATATTGCCGTTCTTCCCGAGGAACGCGGCAAGGGATACGGCGATCGTCTTTTGAAGGCAGCGATCAAAGAGATCAAAGCGGGCGGCGGAGAATCCCTGCGTTTAGAAGTGCGAGAAGGAAATATCCCTGCGCGAAAACTGTATTTAAAAAACGGTTTCTCAGAAGAGGGAAAACGAAAAAAATACTATAAAAATCCGATTGAAGATGCCATTTTGATGACCGCCATTCTCTGAGGTCTTCCGCTTTTTCCAAAAATGCTTTTCGGGCGTCCAATGCCCACAAAGGACAAATCATGTTGATACTTTCATTCGAATCCTCATGCGACGAGACTGCGGCTGCCGTCGTGGAGGTTAAAGAAGAAACGGGCGTGCCGATCATCCGTGCAAGCCTTGTCGCTTCTCAGATCGCAGTACACGCACTATACGGCGGCGTTGTACCGGAAATCGCCAGCCGCGCACACTGCGAAGCCATCTCCTCTCTTGCCACAGGCGCGCTGAAAGAGGCAAATGTCGGCATTGACGAGATCGATGCCGTTGCCGTCACTGCCACACCGGGACTGATCGGACCGCTTTTGGTCGGTGTGAGTTTTGCCAAAGCGTTCGCCTTTGCCAATGACAAGCCGCTCATTCCCGTCAACCATATCATGGGACATGTTGCGGCATGCTATCCTTTTTTCTCAGATCTGAAGCCGCCCTTCCACGCAATGGTCGTCTCCGGCTCGCACACCTCTCTTCTAAGAGTCGATGATTACACCGTTTACACTGCACTCGGCATGACAAGAGACGATGCCGCAGGAGAAGCCTTTGACAAAGTCGCGCGCGTTCTCGGACTCCCCTATCCGGGAGGAGCTGAAATGGATCGCCTTGCGTCACTCGGTAACCCCAATGCCATCAAATTTCCGAGCGTTGCGGTTGCGGGCGATACCCTCGATTTTTCCTTCTCGGGTCTGAAAACAGCTGTACTGAATTATGTCAACAGTATGACCCAAAAAGGGGAGGAGATCTCAAGAGAAGATGTCGCAGCATCTTTCACCAAAGCCATTACTTCCGGCATTTACAAGCGGCTCTCAAGCGCCTATGAACAAGAGCCGTTTGAACAATTCGTTCTGGCAGGCGGCGTTTCCGCTAATTCACATCTGCGAGCCGCATGCGAGCGCTTTGGTAAGAAGCACGGCGTGAAGATATTTTATGCGCCGAAGGAATACTGCACAGATAATGCCGCAATGATCGGCGTACAAGGCTATTATGAAGCCAAAAACGGACATTTTGCAGATTTCGACCTAAACCCCGAGGCGACCTGTGACATTTAAAAGACATTTAGTGATTTTGCCTACGACCTTCTTTGCAATTCCCACGAAAAAACAGAGAAAGTCGGGCAAAAATCGGTCAAAAAAGAGCAGTATCCACTGTCGGTAAATTGGGATTTTTTTCCAAAATCCGACTGTTTATGCTTGTGGATAACTTGCAAAAGTCTGTGGAAAAAGTTATAAAGCCCGATAAATAGTGGGTTCGCGATCGCACAATTTCCTAGAAACTGTGGATAACCCTGTGGAAATTGTGGAAAACAGCTTGCCAAAATAGCGAAAAAATATTTATTCAAACTGCACAAAATGCGAATAGCGAAAGCAAGCCGAGAAAACTGCTGAATACGGGAAGATCGGAAAAATTATGAAATTAGAACTGAACTATCAAAGCGCCGTCATAAACCTTCCGGGGGCTGTTGCGGAAAAACTTGATAACGCAGGAGAGACCGACCTAAAGGTATTGCTCTTTCTTGCGGCGCATCCGGAATGCATGGAAGACTTTGACAGCGCGAAAACGGCTGTCGCACTCAACATATCCGACCGCGAGATCGAGCAGTCCGTTGCCTTTTGGCGCGGTGCGGGAATATTAAAAAGCGGCAAAACCTCAAAAAAAGCAATCAAGGCGCCGCAAAAGCAGGAAAGCGCCGCAGACGAGCAAACCGATCGGGAAAATGATATCCGTTCGGGCGCGCCGATCGTGGCATCGCGTGTCAAAGATCTACCCGTTTACACCGGCGCTGAGATCGAACAGTTGATGCATGAACGCAAAAAACTGAAAAATCTGTTAAGAGACTGTCAGAGCATTCTCGGAAAAGTATTCAACGTCTCGGAGAGCAACAAAATTATCGCCCTTTCGAGTTATCTGCAATTACCGGATGAGTACATTCTTCTTCTTTGCAGTTATTGTGTCAGCAAAGATCGCGCAAGCGTTCCGTATGTAGTTTCGGAAGCGGTGCGGTTACACGACAGCGGAGTCACCGATTACCAAAAACTGGAGGAATATATCTCACAGAGAGAAGCGCAGAATGACTTCAACAACTTTATCCGCCATCTTTCCGGCATCGGCGACCGCGTCTTAACTCCCTACGAAGAAAAAACCTTTGCCAAATGGGCAGGCTTCGGCTATTCGAAAGAAGTCATTACCTGCGCATATCGGATCTCGGTAGACAGTACCGCCAAAATCGTTTTCAAGCATATGGACAAAATCTTGCAAACTTGGCATGATGCCGGCGTGAAGACCTTGGAGGACGCCAAGGATTTCACCGCAAAACATACCGAAGAGATAAAAAAATTGTATGCACTAAAAAAGGAAAAGGAAAAAAGCGGTACGCCAAAAGCAGAAAACAAGGAAGACTTTGTCAGTTTCGATACCGATGAATTTTTCGCTGCCGCACTGAAAAAGAGCGAGGAAGAGTTAAAATCATCGGAAAGTGAAAGTCAATAAAAAGAATACCGCGTGGAACCTTTGATCGGCTTACACGATCCGTTTAATTAAACATCCCCGTTTCACGCAAAGATCTTACCTTTCAATATTCACGATTACGATTTGTGCCGTCGCAAAGCGGCAAAATGGAGATTCACATGAGTTACAGTCCCGAAGTTTACGCAAAAGTCAAAAAGGAATATGAACGGCGTCGGCAAAAGGTAAGCGAAGAGCAGGAAGCGCATCTCCGCTATTTTGAAGAGCACATTCCCGGCGGCAGAGAGATCGAAGAGATCCTTTCAAAGACAGGACTGCGCATCATGGAGGCGATCTCCGCACCGGACCGAGAAAAAGCCCTTGCGGCAGTCCGAAAAGAAAATGAAACGTTGGTCGCACGCAGAGCGGCGCTTTTGACCTTCAACGGTCTTCCTGCCGATTACTGCGATGCGCACTACATCTGTCCCAACTGTTTTGACACCGGCTACAAGGACGGCAAGACCTGCACCTGCATGAGGGAACTGCTCTATAAAGCACAGGCAGAGTTTTCAGGGCTTGGCATGTTGCTTTCCGGGCAATCCTTCGAAAATTTTAATACAGAATACTATCCCGATCCCGCGCGCGCCAAGGGAATTCTGAAATTCTGCAAAGAATATGCCGAAAACTGCGTGGAAAAGAACAGGAACTTACTGTTCTTGGGCGGCACAGGTCTCGGAAAGACGCATCTTTCCACCGCCATTGCCGATAGAGTGATGAAAACCGGCAACAGCGTGGTCTATGAAAGCGCGCCGAATATTTTTGCCGATTTCCAGTATGAACGCTTCGGCAGAAGCTTTTCCGATCAGTCCGCTTCCAGAACCGAGAAGTATTTTTCAGCGGATCTGCTGATCATCGACGATCTGGGCAGTGAAATGATCAATCAATTCACTATCTCTGCTCTGTACAACCTCTTGAACACACGCTTGGTCAGCGGAAGACCGATCCTGATTAACACCAACCTATCGCAAAAAGAATTGCGAGATCACTATGAGAGTCGGATCACCAGTCGCATTTTCGGAGAATTTACCCTCATTTTATTAGAGGGCAAAGACATCCGAATGCAGAAAAAATTCGGAAAATGATGACAGTCAAAAAACCGACTCTGATCTATCCGGTGATCGTGGAAGGGAAATACGACAGAATCAAGTTGTCCTCCCTTTTTGAGGGACAGTTCATTGAAACAAGTGGTTTCAGCATCTTTAAAGATCACGAAAAGCAGTCGTTTTTTCGCCGCCTTGCAGAAAAAAGTCCTCTCATTTTGCTTACCGACAGTGATGGTGCAGGGATGTTGATCCGCAACCGCATGAAAGCGCTGATCCCGAAAGATCGTCTGATACACCTCTACATTCCGCAGGTCTGTGGCAAAGAAAAGCGGAAGGATGCCCCTTCCAAGGAGGGCATTTTGGGGGTGGAAGGAACCGATACCGCACTTTTGCGCGCCCTTCTCGCACCCTACACTGCTGATGCCGCAAAGCGCTCGCACAGCCTACCGCTTCGCAGGATCGAACTGTATGAAAAGGGCTACGACGGCACACCCGATGCAAAAGAAAAGAGAAGAGCCCTTTGTAAACGGCTTTCTCTGCCGGAAAACCTTTCTACCTCGGCGCTCCTCGATGCTTTGAATCTGCTCTATACAAGAGAAGAACTCGAAAAGATTCTGTAAAAATTACCGATCCTGCCCTTACCGAGGTTTTACTGGTTTCCTCCTTGACTATCGTCAAAAAAACGCAGGAAAACCTCAAAAGCGAAAAACAAACTCTTGTTTAAAGTTTTGAGGAGACTCTTTTTCGAAAAGTGTGCGGTTCATCCTTCAAACGCACCGGGCAAGGCATGAGATCTTTACAAGTGCCGTACACCTTTTTTATCCATAGCAAGATCAACCGCCCTTGCCAAAATATCGGAAAGAGTCTCAACGGCTTCGTCCACCTCCTTGAGCGAAACGAAAAAGCCGCGACCGCGCCGCAAAACATCCTCCAACTCCGGTGGGATCTCACTGTTTCCCGCTTTCTCGAAGGTATTGGCAACCAAGGTTGAAACATCAACCACCGTCGGTACACCAATGGCAATGACCGGTATGCCAAAGACTTCCTTTGAAAAACCGGGACGGTCATTCCCCACACCGGCACCGGGAGAGATCCCGGCATTTGACAGTTGCACCGTGCGGCAAAGTCTGTCGATCGATCCCGCCGCAAGGGCATCAACCGCCAGAATTACAGTGGGATTCAACATTTTTGCGACCGCGTTCACCACCTCTACACTTTCTATCCCCGTGTCCCCCAGCACACCGGGTGCCAACGCGCACACTGCACGCTGATCAAGCGCTTCAAAAAGGGCAGGATCGAATTTTTTTAAATGTCCCGTCACAAAGATCTTACTTTGCACAGCGGGTCCGACCGCATCGGCAGTCATTCTGCGGTTACCCAATCCGACAAGCAGGACCGGCGCATCGCTCTGCTCTTTTCCTACTTCGGCGCCGAGCAATCGCTTCAATTGAACTGCCACTGTGTCGGCAAGGAGATCTTTTTCTACCTCAGACATCAGCCACGGCTCTTTGAAAGAAAGCGTCAGATAGCACCCGACCGGCTTGCCCGTCAATTGCGCACCCTCTTCGGTCAACACGCGTGTTTCGAAAATTTCGATCCCGTTTTGTCGACATACGAAAGAGGAAACGCCGGGTAACCCCCCTTCCCTTGCACTACTTTGTCGCTCTTCCATCAGATCACTTCTGAAAAATTGCCGCATTTCCATTCACTTTTCCTCTTTTCTTTCATTTTTAAAATAGTTTCTTCTTAAAACAAAGAAATTACGCATATTTTTTTCGTCAAAACAGAGATTTTCCTCTTTTCTTTTTGTGCATTTCTCTGAAAATTCGCAAATCTTTTCAAGAAAAGAAAATAACCGTTGCGAAATGCGAAAAAAAATGCTATAATAGGAAATAAAAAGAGAAGTACTGTCCTTCAGTATTCAACTTTATTCAGATACCGGGAGAAAATTTGATGAAACGAATTATTGCAACAGTTCTGACACTCCTCATACTGACATTCACACTCTGCGGATGTACAGTATATTATAGCTTGTTCGGCTATGACGAGGACTACACCGGCCCGCTGATCGAAGCATATCTTTCCGATATGCCGACCACCTTTGACCCGATGTACGCTTACACCGATGAATCCGCCGCTTTTGTCATGTCACTCATTTACGAGGGACTTTACAAGTACAACGAAGACGGCAAAGTCGTAAACGCCCTTGCCAAGAGTTATAAAAAGACTCTTTGGGATGCGGAAACAGGAGAATTTCAGATCGAAATCACCATCAAAAAAAGCTATTGGAGCGACCAGACGCTTGTCTCTGCCGACCAGTTCGTTTATGCATGGAGAAGAATTTTAGATCCCGAGGTGACTTCGCCTGCGGCAAGTCTGCTGTATGATATCAAGAATGCACAGGCAATCAAAAATGCAGATGAATCCGCTTCGGAAGACGGCTTTATGACCAAGCACGACCTTGGCGCAACCGCTACAGCGACCGACATCATTCGTATTGATTTTGAGCCGAAAAAGGATGCGGAAGGCAAATTTGTCGAGCCTGATCTGGATGCATTCTTTGAAAAACTTGCAAGCCCGATGTTGGTTCCTGTCCGTTCCGACTGCGTTTCAAAACTGACAGATTGGGCTTCCAACAACGGAACCGTTTATGCAAACGGTCCCTTCTTCCTCAAGACCTTCTACTACAACACGGAAGGTTACGACGATCAGATCCATCTTGAAAGAAACAAATATTATATGCGTGACGAAGAAGTCGATCCGATCGACAGTTACGTCAAACCTTACGGATTTCTTATTTCTTGCGCAAAAGCGGACGTTGTGAGAGACGAGCAAGGTAAGATCGTCGAGACCTTGAAGAGTTACTCAAGCGCTGCGGAGAGAGCTTTGGCACGTTACAACGAAGGATTGGTCTCTCTCTTGGGTTATTTGCCTCTTTCGGAGAGAAACAACTATAAGGATCAGGTCAAGACCTACGACACTCTCTTCACCCACAGTTATTATTTCAACACAAAAAATCCCTTGTTCGAAAAAGCAGAGGTCCGTCAGGCACTTTCAATGGCGCTTGATCGTACAGAACTGGCAAACCGCATCGTATTTGCTTCGGCAGCAACCTCTGTTGTCAATCCATTGGCATTTGCAAACGGATATTCCGGAAAGACCTCTTTCTCGGCAGGTTCCTCCTCTCCCATCAAGGAGACAGCGGAATTTGACGCTGCGAAAGATCTTCTGAAGCAAGCAGGCGTGACAAGCGGAAGTTTCACCATCACCGTTAAATCAGGCGATGAGGTCGCTCTTGCAAGTGCAGAATACTGCAAAGAAGTTTGGGGAAAATTGGGCTTTACGGTAACCATTCGGGAATTGGAATGTCTCACCTACAACGAAAACGACTATTCCGGCATTCTCGATCTGTATAAAGAATGTTTCTATGCCAACGGTGAAGATTATGTCATCGACACGGCCAATAAACTCAATCTGTCCATTCCAGAAAGTTACAAGGTCAAGATCGACGGCGTAGATACCGGCAAGGTCGAAGGATACGACGTCATTGCGGTAGATCTCTATCAGAGTTCGACGAGTGCTTTCTCCACCCTTGCACAGTATTCGAAATACTTCTCCGGCGGAGCGATCGACCTGTCCAAAGCACAGGATGCCTATCAGCCTGTCGCGCCTTTGACAAGTTATGACAACGAACAGTATAACGAATACATTCAGAAAGCGTATGACGCTACCGATGCTGCAACGAGAAACGAGTATCTTTACAAGGCAGAAGAACTTCTGATGACGGAAGTTCCGGTCATGCCACTGTTCACACAGCAGACCTCCGTACTCATCAAATCGAATCTGAAGGGCGTTAATTTCTCCTTTGGAGGTACACCTATCTTTACAAAGGTGACCGACAAAGACTATAAAGAAGAAGATTAAATTTCGATGAAAAAGGCAGTTTCGGCAACCATGGGTTGCAAAACTGCCTTTTTTATCAAGAAAAAAGGTGAATTATGATACAGTACAAATTAAAAGACAAAAACGACATCAAGCTCTTTATCCTTTATATGCTGGTTTGTCTTGACAGACCGATGACCTACCTTGAGTTAAACGATATTCTGGTACAGGACGAATTCATCAGTTGGTTTGATTGTGCGGAATGTTTCAATGAACTTTTGGATTCCGGAAACGTGACCACCATCTATGACGGTCCAGGGCAGGTAAAATACGGAATCACCGAACAGGGAAAGCAAGTATCGGCTACGCTGTGCAGCGAGATCAGCAATTATATCCGCGCGCAAGGAAAACGCAGTGCAATGCGTTTTCTCAACAAAGAAGCAACAGGAACGCTAAAGACCATCAGCGAAAACAGGAACGACGGTCGCGTCAACCTCAATTTCAAGTACAGCATTAACAATGAAACACTGTTAGACCTAACGCTCATTGCGGAAAACGGTTATCAAGCAGCGGCAATAGAACAGAATTTCAGAGCCGATCCGCACAATGTCTACCTTGATCTTCTCCTCTTTTTGCAGGGAAAGAATGCAGAAGGAGTTACTTTTTAAAAAGCCGAGAGATCGTGTATAAAAAGATCGAAGGCGGCATCTCGGGAAAAAATAAATATCTTTTCGCGCGCAATCCACTCTTTTTTAAAAATATTGTTTTCAGCAAATTGCAAAAAAATGTGAAAAAACTATTGACAAATCTTTTTTTTAATGTTATTATGTGCTGTGTAAGATCAATCATGGTATTTTTTGTAGGAGTGTACTTTGTCTGAAAGATCGGAGATTGTCGAATTGATCGGCAAAATAAAAGAAAACACAGATCAATTTGCACTTGAAAAACTGATCGAATTGTATAAAGCGTCCTTACAAAAGACAGCAGATTACTATAAAAAAAATCCCGCATTTCTCAACTACACGGAAAACGAGATCTATCAGGAGATTATTATCGCTTTTGAACGTGCGGCACAGACCTATCGTGCCGAGACGGGATATACCTTCTATACGTACGCCATGCGTTGCATTCGCAACAGGATGATCTCCAACATCAGAAAGATCAAAAAAGAGGAAAAGAAAAAGCAAACAAACCGCCCCGGCAGTGTTGCCGTCTCCCCCGTTGAGCGCGACAGTGAAATACTCTCAGCCGCCGAGATCCAAGGTGTTATTTCTGATTCCGGTCTTTCCATGCGTGAAGCAACCGTATTCAAGTTGTTCATTGCAGGAAAGAGTTACAAGGAGATTGCAAAGCTTCTCGGTTGCAACTTCAAATCTGTAGATAATGCAATAATGCGGGCAAGATCAAAGATCCGCAGAAAATTCATAGAGCGTCGGATGGGTTCAAAGTGAGATCTGTGGCATGTATGCCGTTTGATATAGCGGGAGACCGCACCCCATATGCCCGTGTAGCTTAATGAAGAGCGTTGTGACCCCATATGTTTCAAAGGTGGCGGTGTAAATCCGTCCTCAGGGTAAAATTAATATCGCAAAGCGAGGAAAAAACACATGTACGAAGACATCACATTGACTTGTAAAGAATGCGGAAACGAATTCACATTCACCGCAGGCGAGCAGGCTTTCTACGCAGAAAAAGGCTTCCAGAATAAGCCGAAGATGTGCAAGGCTTGCCGTCAGGCAAAGAAGGCAGGCGCAAGCCAGCAGGAAACTCCCCGTGAAATGTTCACCTGCACCTGCGCAAACTGCGGCGGTGAGGCAAGCGTTCCCTTCCAGCCCAGTAATGACAGACCCGTATATTGCAGTGCATGCTATGCTGCAATGCGTCAAGGCTAATTATATTTTAAGGTCACATAAGACACACGAGCAAGTCAAAAAAAAGCAACAACCGATGGGCGACCATCGGTTTTGTTTTTTGCGATAAACGATCTTTCAAATGAAAGCGAAGGTCATAAATATGAACTCTATTGATTATTCCACCTGCAGGCTTTGCCCAAGGCATTGCGGCAAAAACAGAGTGTCAAGCGTCGGATATTGCGGCGTAGGCGCAGAACTGAAAATCGCGCGTGCGGGACTTCATTTTTATGAAGAACCATGCATTTCCGGTAAAAACGGATCTGGGACGATCTTTTTTTCGGGATGTCCTTTGGGATGTATTTTCTGCCAGAACCGCGAGATCAGCACACGTGCCTACGGAAAGGAAATTTCCATCGAACGGCTGCGTGAGATCTGTTTTGAGTTGAAAGCGTCAGGTGCGGAAAATATCAATCTGGTAACGCCGATGCATTTTGCTCCACAGATCAAAGAAGCACTTATGCCGATCAAGAAAACGTTGGCACTGCCAATCATCGTCAATACCGGTGGGTATGACAGCCCCAAACAGTTGTCGTTTTTTGACGGTCTTGCCGATATTTACCTTCCCGATTTCAAGTTTTACACAGAGGAAACGGGAAAAGAATTTGCAAATGCTCCTGACTACCCAAAGATTGCGGAAGCGGCATTGCACGAAATGTTCCGACAAGTCGGCAGACCAATCTTCAATGAATGCGGTATGCTTCAAAAAGGAATGATCGTGCGGCATCTGATCCTCCCCGGAAAGCGCAAAGAAAGCATAGATGTTGTGGAAAAACTTGCAGAGATCTTTAAAAAAGAGGATATTCTTCTTTCATTGATGAGCCAGTATACGCCCCTACCAAATTCTCAGGGAAGCCTTGCGCGGACCATCACCACTTTTGAAGCGCAAACGGTGCAAAAAGCGGTCGAGCGCATAGGTTTTGAGGGATATTTCCAAGAACGCTCCTCAGCAAAGGAAAAATATACCCCCCTCTTCGATCTCACCGGCGTTTGAGAACAGCAAACAAAAGTCAAAAGGAAGGTTCCCTTCAAAAATAAAGGTGAGGTCATCTTGCCTTTTCTCCCACAACATAGCTTCGTATTCCCCCTTTCGCAACTCAATACCGCAATATTTCTCCATCGCGCTGTCACCTTCTTCAAAGAGGGCATATACTGTTCGTGAAGGGCGGTGAAAGGATGGAAAATCAAGATATTCAGACGACAAAGATCACTCAAACAGTTGCCGTGATCGGCGGTGATGAGCGTGCGATCTACGCGGCGCGCATTCTCGCTAAACAAGGAAAAAAGATCGTGTTATATGCACTGGAAGAACATTTTATGGGAAACTGTGCAGAATTTGACAGAGTCGACTGCAAAGCACCTTATCTAATCTCGGAAGCAATAGAAAATTCTGATATTTTACTCTTTCCAATTCCTTTTTCGAAAGACCAAAAGACGGTATTTACCCCCTTTTCAAGAGAACCGCTGACTGTTTCGGCGGTGGAAGAAGCGGTCTCAAGCAGCAAAAAGAAGCTGTTTGTGGCAGGCGGAGGGCTGTCCGACTACCGACTTTCCGCGCACACGGTATTTGACTTTTTAAAGCAAGAAGAATTTCTTTTTAAAAATGCCCTTCCGAGCGCCGAAGGAGCGATCGGGCTTGCCATTCTTCACCACCGTTCTGTTTTGAAGGGTTGTTCGGTGGCGGTACTTGGATTTGGCAGGATCGCTTCGTTACTTGCGGAAAAACTTTCTATAATGGGTGCGGAAGTCACTGTTTTCGCACGCCGCGAAGAGCAACGAAAAAAAGCGAGAAGATTGCCTGTAAAAGCGGAAAAACTATCAGATCTTTCCTTGTTTTGTGCAGATTTTTCAATTTTCTTCAACACGATACCGATGCCGTTCATCGACTTCGAAACAGTAGAAAAAATGTCGGAAAACAGCCTGTATATCGAGCTTGCATCCGCCCCCTACGGCATGGATGAAGAAATAAAAAAGCATTACAAAGGAGACTTTCTACCGGCACCCGGACTGCCCGGGAGATACTGCCCGGAATATGCAGGAAAAGTCATCGCAGAAATATTGTCTTCTGCGATTGAAAAACCGTAACGGCAGAAGACCGCCTTTCGTTCGAGATCTTTGAAAGATTAAAAAAGGGCAGTTATGCCCCATAAAGCGTACCCCGGAGGATCGCTATGCTAATATGTTACGGACTTTGCGGCTCTTTTTGCACGCTGAGCCGTTCTTTCGAGGAAATGAAAAAGTTAAAAAAAGCCGGACATCAACTGTTGCCTGTCGGCAGTTTTTCCGTATTGGAGACCGACACTCGGTTTATGCCGGCATCGGAAGTCATCCGACAAGCGGAGGAGATCAGCGGTAAGCGCATCATTGCGAACCTTGCAGACGCCGAGCCGATCGGACCGATCATGAAGCCGGACATTATGATCATCGCGCCCCTGACCGGCAATTCACTTGCAAAACTGGCGCATGGAATCTATGATACCCCCGTAACGCTCGCCGCAAAGGCACATTTGCGGAACTGCCGACCGCTTCTCCTCGGTCTTTGCACCAATGACGCCCTTTCCGGCAATTTTAAAAATATCGCCGAACTTTACACGCGAAAAAACATCTACTTTCTTCCGCTTTATCAAGACGATCCGAAGAACAAACCGCATTCGCTCGTCTGCCGATTTGAACAAACGGAAGAAGCGATGGAAGCAGCAAAAAAAGGGAAACAACTGCCGTTGTTTGCGTAACAAAACAATAAAAAAATCGCCGTGCACCACAGTGCACAGCGATTTTTTAATCATTTTCTTCCAAAGCAATAACGACTTTACGGTTGTTATCTATGCCGACCGAATAGGTGGTCACACCTTCGATCGACTGCACTTCCGAATGGATGATGCGGCGTTCGTACGCTGACATCGGTTCAAGTGTCACGTTTCTTCCGGACTTCAACACTCTGCCTGCCATTCTTCTTGCAAGTGCTTTGAGTGTTTCGGCACGTTTCTCTCTGTAATTTTCAATATCAATGATGATGCGACGGTAGTTTCTCTTGTCGTTTTCATCGGTCTTTTTGTTTGCCGCGAGATTTGCAAGATACTGCAATGCATCCATCGTTTCACCGTGATAACCAATCAGCATACCGGCATCCTCACCGGAAATGCGAATAATGCATTCGTTTTCTTCCCCTTTTTCCATGGTCGCGGTTACGTCAGCACCCATATTGGAAATAAGGGTACGCACAAAGTCTAGCGCAAGCTTTCCTGCATCAGCGGTATAGATGACTTTTACCTGTGCCGCAACTTTACCAAAGCCCAAAATACCTCTTTTCGGCTCGACCAACACCTCGTATTCCAGTTCGGACTGCATTACGCCAAGCTGTTCGGCTGCTTTAGTCAGCGCCTCTTCAACCGTTGTGCCGGTTAAAATCAATTCCTGAGTCAAAGTAATTTTCCTCCGATTATTATTTATCCTGTTTGTTATTACGATCGTCTTTCAATTTTGCTCTGTCAACAGCACTCTTCGACTTTTCTTCCTTCGTGGATACAGGCACCGGATCGACATAATCCTCATCATCCATATGATAAAGCGACTTCGGCTTCGGTCTGTTGGGATCTTTTTCCACCTTTTTTTCAATGGTCTTACCCTTATTATACTCTTTTTCCGCCTTCTTATAGTCCTCTTCGGTAAATACCGGGAAGGGAAGGAGTTTCTTCAAAATAAACTGTTGAAGCGTTCCGAGCATGTTATTGAATATCCAATAAATACCCAAAACTGCGGGGAATACAAAGGTCAGATAAGTGGACATTGCCGGCATTGCCAAATCCATAATGGTGTTTGCCATGCCCATGTTCGGCGCATTGGGATCTGCCTGTTCTGTTGCACCTGCCGTCATCTTTCTGTTAAGCTTCATAGAGAAGAACAGAACGACAAAGGTGATGAGCGGAATAAGAAGGTACAGATATTCCCAACCTTCCGCATTGAATGTCGGAGTGAATGAAAGATCGATCTTGTTTCCGAATGCAAAAAAGTTTGGAAGGGTGCTCTGTTTGATGTCTCCAAATACCGGCTCAAATTTGTCCCAGTTATCCCGCAGGACTCCGACCAAATCAAGTTCCGTCAATCTGCTCGGAATGCCGCTTGCAGCCGCACTTTTCACTGTGTCGGTCACATTCCATGCGGAAATGTCATTGTAGCAAAGAACATTTCTGATGGCATTGATGGTGTTTTGAGAATATCCTGCTACATAACTGAGCGGATTTCTGATCACTTCGTAAAGTAAAATAACGATCGGAAGTTGGATCAACATCGGCAGACAACCGCCAAATACATTGACGCCTTCCTTCTGCTGCGCATCCAGGATCTCCTGATTCATCTTTTGCATGGTCGCTTGGTCTGTACGTCCCTTGTACTTGTTGCGAATCGCACGTTCCTTCGGACGGAACTGTGCCTGTTTGACCATACTCTTCTGCTGTTTCCACGAGAAAGGGAAGAGCAAAAGCTTGACAAGGATCGCAAAAACAAGCAGGGAGAAAATGTAACTGGGAACCAACTTGTTGATCAGCGCAAGAAATTTGCCGACCGGCATGTAGATAAACCAAAGAGAACTTTTATTCTCCTCCATTTTCTCAACGTTTTCCGCCTTGTCTTCCTCTTTGACATACAAAGATCCGTCTGCGTTGAGATATTTGTCCCCCGCTTCATTGAGTTCGGCATCATCTTCCGTTCCGATGCTGACCTTATCGTTTGAGCCGCTCGATACACAGGATATTGCCGAAAAGAGGATCATCATACAAAGGGCAACCGCAAGGAATACCTTGAAACCACGATTGTTTTTGATCATTTTTTAGACCTTTCGTTTGTTAAAATCACGCGTCTGTCACTATTTTCCGCAGGTACGCGCATCGTCTGCGGAAAGATCGGCTTTCGCCGTCCTGTAAAATCGTCGCAATGCATTTTTTGAGACACCGTCCCACAGTTTTATGCAGAATTCAAAGTTCTCTCGCTCTCTTTCTGCATACATTGTCATTTTCTTTTCGGAACAGGATCGTATCCGCCTTTTGAAAAAGGATTGCATCGGATTATCCGCCAAATTGCCAAAACCGTTCCGCAAATGAGTCCCCATTCTCTGAGTGCTTCCAGTGCATACTCTGAGCAAGTCGGAAGATATTTGCATTTTCCGACGCCCAAACGCGGGGAAATACACTGTCTGTAGAATTTAACGGGTAGAAGCACCGTCTCAATCAAAAAGGCATGCAGTTTCTGAAAACGATCTTTCATTGCCGATACATGCCTAATTTTGAAAAAGCGCGTGCCATTTCTTCTTTGACCACCTGCATTTTAACGTCCGCTGCACCTTCTTTTGCCACGATCACAACCAATTTTCCCTTTACGAGCGTGTTTTCGAGGTCGATCTGTCGATATGCCTCTCTAATGATCCTTTTGGCGCGGTTGCGCTCAACAGCACCTCCGATCTTCTTAGATACCGAAATGCCGACACGGTTGATCTTGACTTTTTTTGGATGCGCTTTTTTTAAACGTCCTGCATGGAGATCTTTTAAGATGTACACCGTCAAAAACCTTCCGCCGGCGCGGTTTTTTGCCGCATATACCTTACCGTACAGATGGTTTTCACAAAGCGTTCCGTATTTCATTTTTGCTTTTCCCATTCCTTATTAACTTGCAAAAAACCGCCGGACAAACAACTTCCGTATGGGAAGACCGACCGACGGTAGATATTGCGACAGTAGATCAGTAAGAGAGTCTTGCTCTACCCTTCTGACGTCTTCTCTTGAGCACCTTTCTGCCATTGGCAGTACTCATTCTCTTTCTGAAGCCATGCTCGACCTGTCTTTGACGCTTTTTAGGCTGATAAGTTCTTTTCATTCCGGTTTACACCTCACTTTCGCTTTTTTCTATTGCGACATTTCGTATTATATACTGAAAAATGCCGTTTTGTCAAGGGGGTTGCATGATTTTTTCGAAAAAAGATAGATTTTTTTGCCTTTTTCGTTGTAAATTTTTTGTAAATTTTGCATCTTCTATTGCGTATTTATAAATTATATGTTATAATAAATATATAATAATAACAGTATGATGGATACTGAAAAAGTCCGCTTTTTTGTGCTATCCTTGCCCCACAGAAAGGAAAAAACAACATCATGGAATCGCTAAACGAGATCTGGCAATCGGTATTGGAACTGTTACAGGACAAGTATCCGCGCACGGTATACGATCTTTGGTTTGAAAGTACTCGACTCATTCTTCTTGACAGTGAAAATGCCGTCATTACCATTCCCTCCGACCTAAAAAAAGAGATCATTGAAAATCGATATGCTTCCGCCATTACCGATGCTCTCTGTCAGATCATCGGTTTTGATCCACCTGTGATCGTGATCTCGACCGAACGCGGTGATCCGAATGCAGAAGAGATCATGCTTTCGATCAAAAAGAAAAAAAATACAAATTCCTCCCTTCCTGCGGAAGATTCGGAAGAGGAAGATCCGGAAGTCAAAGAGCGGATTGCGCGTTACAAAGAGCCCTTGGACGACGGCGATTCACTGCTGAATATAGCCATGCCGGAGATGGGAGACTACACTTTTGAAAATTTTGTCGTCGGTTCTTCCAACAAAATGGCGTGGGCAGCGTGTACAGCGGTGGCGCGCAAGCCCGTTGCTTCCTCCTATAACCCTCTTTTCATATACGGAGACAGCGGACTGGGCAAAACACACCTTTTATATGCCATTATGAATGAGCTGAAGGCAAATTACCCGCGCACAAAGATCTTATACATCAAGGGAGAAGAATTCACCAATGAACTGGTCATGGCGATCTCCAATGAGAACACCAAAGCATTCAGAGACAAATACCGTTCGGCGGATGTTTTGCTGATCGACGATATTCAGTTCATCGCCGGCAAAGAATCCACCCAAGAAGAGTTCTTCCATACCTTTAATGCCCTGTTTGAAGAGCACAAACTGATCATTTTGGCAGCCGACCGGCCGCCCAGAGAAATGAAAACACTTGAAAACAGACTACGTACCCGTTTTGAATGGGGACTGATCGTCGATGTACAGCATCCCGATTATGAATTGCGGCTTGCGATCTTAAAAAACAAGGCGAATGCGCTCGGAATGACCATACCGTTTCCAATATTACAGTATTTGGCTGAAAACCTGCATTCCAGCGTCAGACAGTTGGAGGGCGCGATCAAAAAGATCAGCGCACAGTCTTTCCTTTCCGGCGTGCCGGTAACTGTCGATATGGCAAAAGCATGTATTGCGGAATTGACCAACGGAGAAGAATCGGTCGATCAATTGATAAAGCGGATCATTGATCACGTTTCAAAGCATTACGGATTGACGGAAGATGACATCAAGAGCCGCAAAAGAACAGGCGAGATCGCACAGGCAAGACACATCTGCATTTATATCATACGTTCAATGACCAATATTTCCTTACCCTCCATCGGAAAATACTTCGGTAGAGATCATACGACCGTAATGTCCTCGATCTCAGTCGTGGAACGAGACATGAAGAAAAATCCGATCTTAGAAGTAGAGATCAACGATCTTGTTAGAGAGATCAAAGAAAATTAAAAAATACACCCAAAAAAGGAAGTAAAAAATCAGCAGTTTTCCACAAACCGTCCACATTGATTTTTTCACATTTCAATATCGTTTCTGTGGGAAAGAAATTCAGTTTTGTGGAAAAGCCTTTTGAAAATTCTGTGGTATAAATTGTGTCAAATTTTATCAAAAAAAATTACAAAACGCTTGTCCACACTACATTCACAGGGTTGTCAAGCGGTTCTTCGGTGGGAGACAACTTAAAAAAAGTCACTGAAATTGCGGTGTTACAGCGTTTTCCACAGTTTTAACAGCCCCTACTACTGCTACTGCTAATTTTATACTATTTACCGTTTATTTATCGTTTTTTTCTAAAATCGAAGGAACATACGAAGACTACATGCTTTGTCCTCATGTTTTTTCGGGGCTTCGCCCTTAATTTGTTGTCTTTAAAAAAGACAGAAAAATTTTATCAAAAAGTACCATTTAAAGTTTTTAGTCAAGTTTTTTTCAAAAAACTTGCAGTTTCCAAAGGCAGAGCCTTTGGTTAAAATAATTCGGTGTGCAGGTCTGACATTGTCCATACACATGAAAGGAACATTCCTATGAAGATCACATTTGACAAGGAAATACTGATTGAGGCGATGACGCCGGCATTAAGCGCTGTCTCAGATAAGAACACTATTTCCGCTATTGAAGGTATTCTGTTTACAACCGACGGTAAGGATCGTTGTATCCTCTCTTCCTACGACCTTGAAAAGGGCTTTCGTACTTCTGTTACGGCGAATGTTGCGGAGGAGGGTAATTTTATTATCAATGCCGCAAAACTCTTTCGTATGATCCGTATGATGCCGGAACGCGCTGTGACGATCGAGGTAGATGATAAGTTCCGTACTAAAGTTTCTTCCGGCAATTCGGTGTTTGCTCTTTCCGCGCTTCCCGGAGGTGATTTTCCAAATCTGCCCGACCTCAACGGCGAATCGGGTGTTTCAATCAATAAGGAACTTTTAAAGAAGATGATCGGTCAAGTTCAGCATGCCATTGCAATCAGCGATCAGCGCCCGGTACTCAGTGGGGCATATTTTAAACTGACTTCCACAGGTATCCGCATGGTTTCTTGCGACGGCAACCGTTTGGCACTTCGTGAAAAGGACAGTACTCTGTCTGTTGAAAAAGAAGATGGGATTTCCTTCATCGTTCCGGGAAAGACGCTTCTTGAACTTTCCAAAATGCTTGTAGGGGATATGAATGAAAAGGTTGAACTGTCTTTCGGGCGCAAGCATGTCATCTTCCGTATCGGTGAAAGTATTTTTTTCTCTCGTCTCATTGACGGAGAATATATTGATTATCAGCGTGTCATACCTAAGTCGAACAACATCCATGTGACTCTTGATCGTGCCGAACTGGTCGATTGTTTAGAGCGTGTATCTCTGGTCACGGATGATAAGTCCGTCGGTTCGATACGCGGCTATGTCAAATGTATTTTTGAGGGGAATATTTTAAAAGTTTCCTCCAGTTCCTCTGTTTCTTCCGTTAATGATGAATTGCCGATCGAAAAAGAGGGGGAGGACATCACTATCGGATTTAACTGTCGCTTCCTTCTTGATGCACTTCGCGCCATTTCAGACGATCGCATCAAACTCTCTCTTGCAACGCCTTTGATGAGCGTGGTCATCGAGCCGATCGAAAAAGAAGAACAACCGGAAGAGGAAAAGGAAAAAAAGGAAGACAACGGAACTTTCTTATACATGGTCTGCCCGGTAAAAATGAAAGAATAAGCGGCAAAAAATTCTACTATGATCTTAAAAAAAATAGAATATCAAAATTTCCGCAACATAAAAGATGCAACGCTCATCTTTAATCCCGGCGTAAATCTTTTGTACGGAGACAATGCACAGGGCAAGACGAATGCTATTGAAGGCATCTATCTCTGTGCGCAGGGACGCAGTCACCGTACCGCAAGGGAAAAGGATTATATTCTTTACGGAGAAGAGTTTGCAAAAGTTACTTTAGATTATGCAGACAGTTTTCGTGATAAACGGTTAGAACTCCGATATCTTAAGATTGGGCGAAAATTCTGCAAAAAAAACGGTTTGGCAGTCAAAAAAATGTCTGAATTCATCGGAAATTTTCGTGCCGTGATATTCTGCCCCGAATATCTTTCGATCGTCAGGAACGGACCGGGCGAGCGAAGAAATTTTTTAGACAGCGCACTCTGTCAATTAGACAGCGAATACTTGTCTGCGCTTCAAAAGTATGCAACAGCCCTTTCTCAGCGCAACAGGCTTCTTTCCGAATATTCCTTCCACCCGGACGCTTTTGAAGAAACAGGTGACTTGTGGGCGGAGCAGATTGCGGAAATGGGAGAAATCCTTTCCTTTAAACGGGCAGAATACCTTGAAAAAGTGGAAAAGGAAGTCAAAATGCTGTTTTCCGAAATGACGAACGGAGAAGAAAGACCGGAACTCATTTACAAAAAGCCGATGAAAAAAGAAGAGTATATGGCACAGTTTCTTTCCGGCAAACAACGTGAAATTCGCGCGGGAACAACACTCTTCGGCGTGCATCGTGATGACATAGAAATTCTTTTAAACGGCAAGCAGGCGCGAATTTTTGCCTCACAGGGACAACAGCGTAGCCTCGCGGTAGCGATGAAACTGGCGGAAGGTAGTGTTTCAAAAGAAAAAACGGGAGAATATCCGGTGTTTCTTCTTGACGATGTGTTAAGCGAATTAGATGACAAACGAAAGCGCTTCATTCTTTCCGGACTTGCGGAAAGACAGGTCATCATTACCTGCTGTGATGAAAAAGAAGTGGAAAAGATTGCAGACGGAAGGGTAATTTGCGTTGAAAAAGGTCAATATACGACGGTTCGGTAAGCGCGCCTATATTCAGATGGAAAACAACCGTTGGGTCAAAAAAGAAGGACTGATCGGGGTGTTTGATCTTGATAAGAGCACCATTTCTCCGATTTCGAGAAAATTTGTGCGCACGGCGGAAAAAAACGGCATGGTAACGACCGTTTCGGAAGGTCTGCCAAGGTCCTTTCTCTATTACGATGACGGAATCAAAGAACAAATGTATCTATCCGTTTTTTCGGTTACGGCAATCAAAAACCGATTGGAGCAGTGAACAATCAGAAAGATATCCCAAGAGGAAAAAAGCATGAGTGAAGAATTGAAAGAAATGAATTATGACGAATCGCAGATCCAAGTGTTAGAAGGACTTGAAGCGGTCAGAAAACGTCCCGGTATGTATATCGGTACAACATCGGTAAGAGGCTTACACCATCTGGTGTATGAGATCGTTGACAACTCGATCGATGAGGCATTGGCAGGTTTCTGTACAAAAATTGCCGTGACGATCAATAAGGGGGAGACGATCACCGTTGTCGATAACGGACGCGGCATTCCGACGGGCATTCACCCGAAGCAAGGAATTCCTACCCCTGTCGTGGTCTATACCGTTCTGCATGCCGGCGGTAAGTTCGGCGGCGGCGGATACAAGATCGCGGGAGGACTTCACGGTGTGGGTGCGTCGGTCGTAAATGCTCTTTCCGAATGGATGGAGGTAGACGATGTCCATGAGGGCAGACGTTTTACCATGCGCTTTGAACGAGGCAAACAGGTCGGTGCATTCACCGAACAGCCTCTTTTAGAGGGCAGAACGAGCGGTGTATCGGTGACCTTTAAGCCCGACTCCGAAATATTTGAAGAAGTAGTATTCGATTATGAGATCCTGTTAAACCGTCTTCGCGAGCAGGCATTTTTGAATGCCGGTGTGCGCATCGTTTTAAGAGATGAACGCGCTGAGGAGATCAGAGAGGATGATCTCTGCTATGAAGGCGGTATCAAGACCTTTGTAGAGTATTTGAATAGCAACAAGACTGTTATCCACCCTCAGGTGATCTACATTAAGGGCGAAAAGGATGGCAGTGTTGCAGAGGTCGCAATGCAATATAACGACAGTTATAACGAGACGATCATGACCTTTGCAAATAATATGAACACCATTGAAGGCGGTACGCACGAAACGGGTTTCAAGACCGCTATCACAAAAGTTCTCAACAACTATGCCCGTAAGAAGGGCATCTTGAAGGATTCCGACAAAAATTTAAGCGGCGAAGATGTGAGAGAGGGATTGTGCGCTGTCGTATCGGTCAAACTGGAAGATGCGCAGTTTGAGTCTCAGACCAAAGCAAAATTAGGAAACTCTTCCATCCGTACTCTTGTGGATAATGTCGTTTCTGCAAAATTAGCGGAATTTTTAGAAGAAAATCCGGACGCCGGAAAGATCATTCTCGATAAGGCTCTAACAGCTTCCCGTGCAAGGGAAGCGGCAAGAAAGGCACGCGAGAGCACCCGTCGTAAGGGAGCGCTTGATAATATGCCTTTGCCCGGCAAACTTGTAGACTGCCAAGAACGCAGAGTAGACGTTACAGAACTTTATCTTGTAGAGGGTAACTCTGCGGGCGGTTCCGCAAAGGATGCGCGCGATCCGAAATTTCAAGCTATTTTGCCGTTGCGCGGTAAGGTATTAAATGTCGAAAAGACCCGCCTTGACAAGGTTTACGGCAATCCATCGCTCATTCCGATCATTCAGTGCCTTGGATGTGGGATCGGGGAGGATTTTGATATCAGCAAACTGCGCTACGGCAAGATCATTATTATGGCAGATGCCGATGTAGACGGTTCGCACATTCGTATCCTGCTTCTGACCTTCTTCTTCAGACATATGAAACAGCTCATTGACGATGGGCACATCTATTTAGCTCAGCCGCCGCTCTTCAAGGTCTCAAAAGGAAAACAAGTACGCTATGCTTTCTCCGATGAAGAACGGGATTTTTACATCCAAGAATTGGGTACAAAGGGCGTAGAAGCGGAACGGTATAAGGGTCTTGGTGAAATGGATGGCGATCAGTTGCGTGATACCACCATGGATCCTGAAAAGCGCATCATTTTAAAGGTAACCATCGACGACGCCATCGTTGCAGATCAGACCTTTTCGCTGTTGATGGGCGACCAGGTGGAACCGAGAAAGCTTTTCATCGAGCAGAATGCCAAATTTGCAGAAAATCTGGACATTTGATCATTTTTTACCGCAAACGGGCGGTGAACATTCTAAAAAAACAGAAACTCGCTTTTTATAAGCGTTAAGAGAGAATTTGAACTATGGAAAATAATAACCAAGATCTTGAATTCAAAAATCAAAAGATCGTAGAAGTACACATGGAAAAAGAGGTGAAGAAATCCTTCATCGAATATGCCATGAGCGTCATTGTCAGCCGTGCTCTGCCCGATGTGCGAGACGGTTTGAAGCCGGTGCACCGCAGAATCTTATATTCGATGTTTGATGACAAACTGACTTCCGACAAGCCCTATCGTAAATCGGCAACGACCGTCGGTAACGTGCTCGGTCATTACCATCCGCATGGTGACGCTTCTGTTTACGATGCTTTAGTGCGTCTTGCACAGGATTTTTCGATGCGTTATCCGCTTGTAGACGGTCACGGTAACTTCGGTAACCTTGACGGCGACGGTGCGGCTGCTTACCGTTATACCGAAGCAAGAATGTCAAAGATCGCAAATGAGATGCTTCGTGACATCGACAAAAAAGTGGTCGATTTTATGCCGAACTTCGATAATAAATTGGAAGAGCCGGTCGTACTGCCGTCTCGTTTTCCAAACCTGCTTGTCAACGGGTCGGTCGGTATTGCTGTCGGTATGGCAACCAATGTTCCGCCTCACAACCTCGGTGAAGTTATTGACGGCACGGTCTATTTTATGGATCATCCGGATGCGACTGTCCCGGAACTGATGAATTTCATCAAAGGTCCGGATTTCCCGACCGGCGCGATCATTTGCGGTAAGCAGGGAATCCTCCATGCTTACACTACCGGAAAAGGCAAGATTCCGGTACGTGCACGCTGTACCGTTGAAGAAGACAAGCATCGCATCGTTGTCAGCGAAATTCCTTATATGGTCAATAAATCGGTTCTGGTCGAATCGATCGCAAATTGTCATAAAGACAAAAAAGTGGACGGTATCACGGGATTGCGTGATGAATCTTCCGGCAGAACAGGTCTGCGTATCGTTATCGAATACAGAAGAGATGCCAACCCGGAAGTTATCTTAAATCAACTTTATAAATATACCCAACTGCAAGACACTTGTTCGGTCAATATGCTTGCGATCGTTGATAATGCTCCGAAGGTTTTGAGTCTGCCGCAGATCTTGCAGCATTACATTTCCTTCCAAGAGGATGTCATCATTCGCCGCACGAAGTTTGATCTTGACAAGGCGCTTGCGGAAATGCATATTCTTGAAGGATATAAGATCGCTATCAATAATATCGACGAGGTCATTGCCATTATCAAATCTTCCGCAAGCATTGGTGACGCAAGAGAAAAACTGATGGTTCGCTTTGCTTTGACCGAAGTGCAGGCGCAGGCAATTGTGGATATGACGCTTGGTAAACTCTCCGGTTTGGAACGTCAAAAGGTGGAAGAACGTCTTGCAAAATTGGCTGCGGTAGTGGCAGAATTGGAAGCAATCCTCAAGGATGAAGGACGGATCAAGAATATCATCAAAGATGAACTTCTTGCGATCAAGGCAAAATATTCCGACGAACGCCGCACAGAGATCGGTGCACCGGTGGATGATATCATCATTGAAGATCTGATTGAGCGTCACACAGCGGTCATTACCGTCAGTGAAGCGGGCTATATCAAGAGATTGACTGCCGATACCTATCAGGCACAGCGTCGCGGCGGCAAAGGCATTACCGGTATGACCACCAAGGAAGAAGACCGTGTGGTCGATGTGGTGGCAGTTGATTCACATTCATATTTGATGATGTTCACCAATTTCGGAAAAGTTCAGGTCATTAAGGCATATATGATCCCGGAAAGCAGTAGGATCGCAAAGGGAACGAATCTTGTCAATATTCTCAATCTTGAAAAAGACGAGCATGTGACTGCGATGCTGTCTGTTTCCGACTTTGATATGGATGATGACTCTGAGGAATGTATTCTTTTCGTGACGGCAAACGGTACGGTCAAGAGAACGGCGTTGTCCGAATTTGCTTACCGAAGAAAAGGCGGAAAGCGTGCACTTACCCTCGATGAAGGGGACGAATTGGTCTATGCACGCCATACAACCGGCAGTGATCGCATCATCATTGCTACCAAGAATGGTCTTGCGACCTGCTTTGACGAGCAGGATGCGCGTGTGATGGGCAGAAATGCACGTGGTGTGCGCGGCATTCGTTTGGAAGAAGGCGACCGTGTGACGGGTGTGGCACTTGTGGAAGAAGGAAAACAACTCATCACCGTTACAGAACAGGGCTACGGCAAGCAGAGTAAGTTTGAGGACTTCTCGGTACACAACCGCGGCGGTAAGGGCTGTATTTGCCATAATCTAAACGAAAAGACCGGCAAACTGGTCGGCATTGCCTCCGTTTCGGAAGAGGATGACTTGATGCTCATCACCGATGAAGGCATTGTCATTCGTGTGGCAGTTTCCGATATTCCCACCTATAGCAGAACTGCAGGGGGCGTTATTGTTATGCGCGTTTCGGAAGGACAAAGGATCGTAAATTTCACGGTTACTGCCAAAGAGGAAGAGGAATCGGTTGAAATTTCAGGAGAAAAAACGGACACACCGGCGGTAGAAACAGAGGAAGTTAAAGTTTCCGAAGAGCTTCAAAGATCGGAAGAAAACGGCAGTGAGGAATAAATGAAGAGAGTAAGATTGATTTCCGGATGTATTTCCCTGCTTCTCCTTGTTTCCGTGGTTTTCGGATTTTCCTCCTGCGCGCTTTTGCAAAAACCGGAGGAGAGCGAGATCAAAGAAGCGATGGAGAAGTTGCTCCCTATTAGTAGGGAAGCAACAGATATCGTCTATGGCGAAGGAATCAAAATAGATGAAAATTTTGTGATCGATCCGGACTGGACGACTGCACATTATGCTCCGGTTTCCTATGATTACAAGTATCAGACGGTGGATGATCTAAAATCGCTGATCCGTTCGGCATTTTCAGAAGGATATGCAGAGGAAATGTATGAATATGCGTTCGTCAGCAATGATGAATTCATGTCGCGATTTGGAGAAAAAAGCGGAAAATTGACGATGGACGTTACCAAAGATCCTTTTCATCTTGCCACCGACATCTATATCGAAACGACAAAGATCGTCAGCGGCAGCAGATATGCCTGTGTGGTCGAAGTGGAAATGTCAAACGACGAGGGTGCAACACGCTATACCGAACATTTACGGCTGGTGAAAGAAAACGATCAGTGGAAATTCGACGGTCCAACTTACTGAATACAGATAGACAGATAGAAAAGGAATCAATAAAATGGCAAAAGCAAAAAAAGAAAAGGTCGCTGTTGCGCAGGTTACCGACGAAGAAGGTAAGAAAAAAGCGTTAAACACCGCCATTTCACAGATCGAAAAGAAATTCGGCGCAGGTACCATTATGCGCCTTGGAGACAGCACCTCCATGGTGGTTTCTGTCGTTTCTACCGGATCGCTTACATTGGATATGGCGCTCGGCGTCGGTGGGCTTCCTAAAGGCAGAATTGTTGAGATCTTCGGACCTGAATCTTCAGGTAAGACAACGGTCGCTCTGCATGCCGTTGCGGAAGTGCAGAGAATGGGCGGCGTGGCAGCATTCGTCGACGCGGAGCATGCGCTCGATCCGAAATATGCGGAAGCACTTGGTGTAAACATTGCCGATATGTTGGTCTCTCAGCCCGATTCCGGTGAACAGGCACTTGACGTCACCGAAGCGCTGGTGCGTTCGGGAGCGGTCGACATCGTCGTTGTAGACTCGGTGGCGGCATTGGTGCCTCAGCAGGAGATCGACGGGGACATGGGCGCTTCGCATGTCGGATTACATGCAAGACTGATGAGCCAAGCGTTGCGGAAACTTTCCGGTGCGATCTCAAAATCTAATTGCGTGGTGGTATTCATCAACCAGTTACGTGAAAAGGTGGGCGTCTTATATGGCAATCCGGAAGTTACTACAGGCGGACGGGCACTCAAATTCTACGCGTCGGTTCGTATTGAGGTCAGAAGGAGCGAGAACCTGAAGAACGGCACTGAGATCTACGGATCGCGCACAAAATGCAAGGTCGTGAAAAATAAGGTCGCACCGCCGTTTAAGACCGCAGAATTCGACATTATTTACGGTAAGGGTATTTCTAAGGTCGGAGAGATCATCGATATGGCAATGGATCTCGGTATCATCGAGCGTTCGGGCGCATTCTTCTATTATGAAGGAAACCGCATCGGACAGGGGAAGGACAATGCAAAGAAATTCATTGAAGAAAATGTCGAATTGCAGAAGGAACTTGAAGAAAAGCTGAAGGCAATGAAAGATCAGTTGCCGGAAGGGGACAGTACTGTGTTTTTGTCTGAGGATGATGACGGGGGAGATGATTTCGATATCTCAGTGCTCGGATTGGGTGATGAAAACGAGTGATATCGAGTTCTTCACCGAAAAAACGGTATAAAAGGATGTGCACAGCGGCTCTGTTCTTCGGCACATAGGTAGAGTCAATAAAAATGCAGTTTCAGATCGATATGCAATGAGCAGAACGAGGAGACGGTATAGGTTTAAAGAAATGTGGAAAAACAGGAAAAACAATCAGATCGAGGATACTGCGGAAAATGCAATGCGAACGGCAATTTCTCTGCTCGCATATAAAGAAAACACCAAGAAGGAGTTGTTTTCAAAACTGGTCGAGCGCGGATATTCCAGGGAAAATGCGATGGAAGCGGTTGATTTTACTGTGGGAAAAGGATATTTGTCGGAAGAGCGCTATTTAGATCGCTATATTGAAAGTTGCGTAAAGAGTTTGTATGGCAAGAATAGGATCTTGATGACAGCACGGAAAAAGGGCTTTGAAGAGGATTTGTTTACAAATGACTTGTTTACCTCTGTCAATTTTGATGAGTACTGTTATGTTGCTCTTTTAAAATGCAAAAAAACAAATGCCAATAAGGCAAGAAATACTTTACTTCGCCGTGGCTATTCCTCTGCGGAGATCACTCGTTCTCTTAAGAGATATTTGACTGAAAACGGCGTGCCGTACGGCAGTGAAGAACAAGAAGAGGATCTTTATATAGAAGCTTTTTCAGACGACGATATTTAAAAAGGAATTTTGGAAAAATGAATAAAAATGCAAAAGTAAGTTTTGTTTCGCTCGGATGCAGCAAAAACAAGGTCAATACCGAAGAGATGCTGTATTTGGTAAAGGAAGCGGGATATGAGATCGTTACCGAGGACATTGATGCCGACGTAGTGGTCATCAACAGTTGCGCTTTCATCGAGAGCGCAAAAAAAGAGAGCATTGACACTATCTTGGATGTTGCGTGGCTGAAAGAAAATCGCCATTTAAAAGGAATCGTTGTGACAGGGTGTATGAGCGAACGCTATCGCGAACAGATCCTCGATGCGATGCCGGAAGTGGATGCTGTGATCGGCACGGGCAGTTATGATAAGGTCGTTGAAGCGATCGATTCCGTTTTGGAAGGGAAAAAGTATACTTCCTTTGAGGATAAGGATGTCTGTACGCTCGGAGGAAAACGTATTCTGACCGAAACCGGTTATTCTGCATATTTGAAGATCGGTGAAGGATGTAATAACCGTTGTACTTACTGCGCTATTCCCCTCATTCGCGGTAAGTTCCGTTCAAGACCGATGGAAGAGTTGGTGGATGAAGCGAAGTGGTTGGACAGTCTCGGTGTAAAGGAGATCAACCTGATCGCACAGGACACTTCGATATACGGCATTGATCTGTACGGGGAGTACAAACTTGCGGAACTGATCCAAAAGATCACAGCGGAAACAAATATTCCTTGGATTCGTGTTTTGTATTGCTATCCCGACAAGATCACAGACGAGTTGATCGAGGAATTCAGAAGCAATCAGCGATTGGTGCACTATCTTGATCTGCCGATTCAACATATCAACGACGGTGTTTTAAAGGCGATGAACCGTCACGGAGACGGCGCGCTTATTAAAGATACCATTGCACGCATCCGTTCGGCAGTACCGGATATCGTATTGCGCTCAACAGGTATCGTCGGGTTTCCGGGCGAGAGCGAAGAGGCATTTGAGGAATTCTGCGACTTCATCAAGGAAGTGAAATTTGACAAATTCGGTACTTTCCCTTATTCGAGAGAGGAAGATACCCCTGCATACGACCTTCCTTGCCAGATCGACGAGCAGGTCAAGCAGGATCGTCTTGATACCTTGATGGCGATCCAAATGGAGATCAGTGCCGAGAAGGCAAAGGAAAAAGTGGGGGATATTCTTGAAGTCATGGTAGAAGGCTACGATCCCGTTTCCGAAGCGTGCTATGGCAGAAGTAAGGCGGATGCACCCGATATTGACGGAAAAGTTTTCTTTACTTCCGGCAAACGCTACACGGCGGGAGAGATCATCAAAGTGAAGATCACCGAGAGCATGGACTATGACTTGATCGGAGAAGCGTTGCCCTTTTGAGGCGATAAAAGATTGTCGATTTTTGTAAGATGATTATTTTGTTTTTACAAGAAAGGAATTACAGATATGACGCTTGTTATTCTTGCAGCGGGTATGGGCTCGCGCTACGGCGGATTGAAGCAGGTAGATGCGATGACGGAAAAAGGAGAAGCAATTCTCGATTTTTCGGTCTTTGATGCAAAAAGAGCCGGCTTTGACCGTGTTTGCTTTATCATTAAGAAGGAAATCGAAGAAGAATTCAAGGAGAAGGTCGGCAATAAGATCGCAGAACATATTGAAGTTGTCTATGCGTATCAAGCGCTTGACAAACTTCCTGATTGGTTCACTTTACCGGAAGATCGTGTCAAGCCTTGGGGAACGGCACATGCCCTTCTTTGCGCAAAAAATGAGATCGGAAACGATTTGATGATCGTTTTGAATGCCGATGATTTCTACGGAAAAGAGACTTTCAGCGTGCTTGCTGATTTCTTGAAGACCGCAAGATCCGGTGAATTTGCGATGGCAGGCTACATTTTGAAAAACACCCTGACCGAAAACGGCAGTGTTTCGAGAGGTATTTGTATCACCGATGAAAACGGCTATTTAACAGAGATCAACGAGCGTACCAAGATCTACAAAAAGGCGGACGGAACGACCGTATATCAAGAAAACGGCAAAGAGATTCTCGTCGATGAAAACAGCATTGTTTCGATGAACTGTTGGGCATTCACAAGCGATATTTTCGATCTTGCAGAAGAATATTTTGAAAAATTCTTAAAGGCACCGACGGATGATCCGTTAAAGAGAGAATTTTATCTTCCGTTCTGCGTGAACGAAGCAATGCATGACGGGAAATGTACGGTTAAGGTCTTACCCGTTCCGGCTAAGTGGTACGGTGTGACTTATCCGGAGGATAAACCAAAGGTAGTTGCCTCTATTCGTGCCCTGATCGAAGCTGATGAATATCCAAACGGACTGTTTAAATAATATGACGGGCGTGAAAGAACGCCTTGCGCAGTATTTGATCTTCAAAAAGGAAAAGATCACCTTTGCCGAGTCCTGCACCGCAGGGTTGCTTTCCGCGACTTTCTGTACCGTTCCCGGTGTTTCCGCGGTTTATGACGGTGGCATCTGCAGTTATGCCAATGAAGTCAAGGAGCACTTTTTGGGTGTTCCGAAGGATGTTCTGTTGACCGACGGCGCAGTGAGCGCACGCTGTGCCGAAGCGATGGCACGGGGAGCGGCAAAACTCTTCTCTGCAGACATGGCGATCTCGGTAACGGGTATTGCGGGTCCGGGCGGCGGAAGTACGGAAAAGCCGGTCGGAACGGTCTATTTTGCTTGCTTTTATAAAGGAAGGGTCAATGTACGGCACTGCCTTTTTGAGGGTGACAGACAGGCGGTCAGAGAGCAGAGCGTCGAAAAAGCATTTGCACTGGCACTTGAGACGGCGGAAGTGCCGCCCGATGAGGAAAGGCGCGGTCTTGATAATGGAAAAAATTCTGATTTGCAGTGATTTTGACGGCACGGTCGGCGGTTCTTCCGAGCGGTTGGCGCATGATCTTGAAATGATCGAAAGGCTTCGCACTGCAGGGCATCTTTTCGGTTTGGTCAGCGGACGAAATGCCGCAGGACTGCGGTGGGTACGGGAAAAATATGCCATTCCGGTCGATTTTCTGATGTCCAGTAGCGGCGGAAGTTGTCATATCGACGGAGAATTGCTCTTTTCCGTCGATGCAGGTGCGGCGCTCGTCTATCCGTTGGCGGAATTTCTTATGAAACGCGGCTCGGGGATGGTCGTTGTCAACCATGCGGACGGTGCAGATTTTCTTTATTATCGTCATAGCGACGGAAGGGAAGATTGGTTGATGCCGCGTAGCAAATGGCAGGATCTCGCGCGTCCTTTTCCGCAGGTCTCCGGATATTTTAAAGATTACTCTGCCTGTCGTGCGGTGGGTGACGAAATGGAGCGCCTGTTCCCGACTTTAACGGCTTTGCCGAATGACGACTGTTTAGATATCGTGCCGAAAGGTAGCAATAAAGCGGTCGGTATTGCGCGATTGGCAATGTATTACGGCATCAAAAAGGAAAACATTTTCACTGTCGGGGATAATTTCAACGATTTACATATGTTGGACTCCTATAACAGTTTTGTTGTGGAAAACGCACCGGATGAGGTGAAAAAACATGCCACTGTCGGTATTACCCCTTCGGTTGGCAATATGATCGAACAAATATTAAAAACGAGATGTTCCGGTTAGGAACACCTCGTTTTTTTGATGAATTATGCCAATCTTTTAAAGGATTGCCGGCTCTTAACCTTGCTATCTTTAAAAAATCGGACGAAAACTTTAATATGGGAAAAGTTTGCGGTTTTAAAGGCAGAACTTCCGGTACTCACTTGATCAACAATTGTGCGATCTGTACGGCGTTGGCAGCGGCGCCTTTACGGATCTGATCGCCGCAACAGAAAAGGTTTAGCCCGTTTTCTTCCGTGAGGTCCTCTCTGATCCTGCCGACATATACGGTGTCAATGCCGGTGTTGTGTAACGGCATCGGATAAACGGCGGCGTTGGTATCATTTGCAAGAGCAACTCCGTTTGCCGCACCGATCGCAGTGATCGCTTCGTCAACGGTGACCTTTCTCTCGGTCACGATAGTAGCAGAGATAGAATGGGAGCGCATGACCGGCACTCTGACGCAGGTACAGGAGACCTTCATCTCTGGCAGATGTAAAATCTTTCTGCCTTCGTTCTGCAATTTCATTTCTTCGCTTGTATAGCCGTTTTCTCCCGCGGAACCAATGGCCGGGATAAGGTTGAAGGCGATCGGGTAGGCGAATGTATTGTTTTTCAGTTCTTCCCCTTTGACATAGGAAGCAACCTGATCCTCCAAGTCTTTGATGCCGCCGACACCTGCACCGGATACGGCTTGGTAGGTAGATACGACCATTTTTTTGATAGGGGAGACCTTTGCAATCGGTGCGACTGCCATTAAAGTGATGATGGTCGAACAGTTGGGATTGGAGATGATTCCATGATGATTTTTGACGTCCTCGCCGTTGATCTCCGGTACTACCAACGGCACATCGTGATCAAGACGGAAAGCGGAGGAGTTGTCGATAAAGACTGCGCCCGCCTTGACGATAGCAGAAGCGAAACGCTTGGCAATGTCGTTTTCAGCAGCGCCCAAGACGATATCGCATCCTTCAAAAGCGATATCGGTCGCTTCTTTGATAGTAACTTCTTTTCCCTTAAAGGGTATGGTCTTTCCCGCACTTCTTGCCGATGCAAGTGGCAGAAGCTCGCCGACCGGAAAATTATATTCCTCTAAAATGGAGATCATCTCTCTGCCGACTGCACCGGTGGCGCCGAGTACGGCAACTTTATACTGTTTCATTTTGTTACCTCATTTCTATATAGTATATGCAAATCCTTCCGAAATGTCAATTCCTCCTCATGATACCACAATCGCGGAAAAAATGCAACAGAAATCTTATAAAATATTGGAAGACTCGTTCATTTCTTCCGAATTTTCATATAATTGTTGCTTGCAAGAAGGGATAAAAAATGTTATTCTCAATAAAAAGCGGAAACGAGGTGCTTCTGATGTTTAAAATTATTCAAAGAGGGTATCGGTACATAGAAAAAAGAAAGGCGGTGCTACCGCAGTTCTTCTTTCACAGCGGCGCGGCAATAACGATCCTGCTGTTGCTTTACACTTTGTTTGATCTGTGCATTACTTTGGAGCATGGAGTATTTGCGGATCTTCAAGAACGGATCGTCCCACTCTTGGAGCACGCGCTCGTTTGCGGAATTATTCAAATGGGTACTGCGGCTTTAATGCGTAGTATATCAGACACTTCACGATAGGTTTTTACTTTTTTTATATAATTTGGCGTTTTTTTCAAAAAAGTCTTGACAAAAACAAAATAATATGACATAATGACAAAAAAAGTTAGGAGGAAATCCAAATGAAAGTGTTTTACAGAATATTGGCGATACTATTGGTGATGTTGTCTGTTTTTTCCTTTGTTGCGTGCAGTGGTAAAAGAAAAACGAATACATCAGACAGCAACCCCACAAACGAACCTGTGCCCTCTGAAAGTGCTGAACCGACCGAGACGCCACCTTGTGAAGGAGCGTATTTTAATGGGGAAACGGTAAAGTTCTTTGTCAATGTTGGTCAGGATCGTTCGGCAGAACGGTCGATCGCAATCGGAGAGGATGACGATCCCACTTATGAAGTCAATGTCATGACGAATGAACGAAACAAATTGGTGGAAGAAGCGCTGAATGTGAAGATCGAACTTGCAGGTACTTGCAGCATGCAGGGGGCGGATGATGTTTTAAAGCCCATTCTGCAGTCTCATATCTATACTTATGATGTTGTTTGCCTGTATCAATACTTTGACTTGGGTCTTGCTCTCGGCGATACGGTCGGTAGCTTTTACAACTACTCCAATATGCTTGCAGACGTCACCAATTACATCAATTTAGATGCAAAATATTGGTCGCAGGCAGTGTACAATACCCTTTCGCTGAACGATACCGGCTTTTTCTTGACCGGCGATCTGGCGCAGTCCTATGTCGGTGCGATCTACGTTTCCTATGTGAATGCGAGATTGTGGAATGAATATGCCGAAAAGATCAGTACCCTTGAGAACAATCCGAAAGGATATACAAGTATTTATGATATTGTCAATAACGGATATTGGACGCTTGACCTTTGGATGGAATTGGCTGATATGGCGTACATTGACAGCAATTCCAACGATAAGAAGGATTATACCGATCAAGCGGGACTGATCAGTTATGATAATGACATAAACAACCTCACTCCCAATATGCTAGCTTGCGGCTCGGGCATCATCTATTCGAAATTGGATGAAGTGGGCAAACCGGTGATCAACATTTACAATCAAAAGAACCTGGCGTTCGCGGAGAAACTTTATCAGTTATATGTTGAATCTGATACCGTAAGTTTTACGATGCCCAAAAACGAGGATGGAGATACCATGCATATTATGGAGATCTTCGCCAATTGCAACGCTCTGCTTGCTACTAGCAAACTGGATAGTGCGGAGTATTATCTGTCGGATATGAAGGATGATTTTTATGTCATGCCGCTTCCGATGTTTGATCACGACCAGTATGATCCGGAGTCTGCTTCCCGAGGATACAAAACACAGTTGCACGATTCACTGACACAATTTGCAATTTGCAAGGATATTGGCGATGAGCGTATTCCGGTCGTGACTGCAACGATGGAACTGATGGCATTCTATTCAAAGCAGTTGGTCACTCCTGCATACTATGACAAGGCGATAAAAGATCGTTACACCAGAAGCCCACAGGATGCGGCAATCGTTGACATGATCAGAGAAGGGGTTTATACCGATTTTGCGACTGCGTGGTCATCAAGGCTTGGCAATATTACATGGCATTTCAGAAATAACTATGACAGCAGAAACCGTGCTGCGGAATTGAAAAAACTTGGTGGTACCGCTTCATATCAGATGAAAACACTGATGAAGGAACTTGAAGAAGCATTCTGGGTAGAATGATTAAAGGTACGATCGGCTATGAATTTAAGAAATCAAATAAAAAAGGGTGTTAAAAAGTCATTTTGACTTTTTAACACCCTTTTTTACTGTTTAATTTCCGTCAAGACGATGAAACCGTCTTTTCCGTTTGAAAGAACGCTATAGTTTTGGTCGTTCGGAACGGGTACGCGGGTAGTGCCGTTCAGGTTTGCTTTCACATAATAAAGTTGATAGTTTTTTGCGGTATCGCCCGAACCTGAAGTGATCGTCAGGCGCTTGTTGTAATTATAACCTTTGACATCCTCAAAAAAGTCTTCTAACGAAAGATCGTTTGCCATGATATATTCGGCATAGGGCACGCCGACGTAGCGTAAATGCCATGCGGATGCTGTCAGATCTGTGGCTTTGGTGTCTCCGATAATGTCGGGTGTGATCAAACCGTATTTTCCGCAGACCTCCCTTAAATAATTTGCTTGTTCGGCTGAGTATTGGAAACCTTTTCCGCCATTGTTGAAGCGAAAATCAATGCTGTAACCGGTGGCATGATCGCTGTGAGAAATATCGGTACATTCTTTGTCGGGACACTGAATGTAATTGCCTTGAATCTTGGTGTCGTAACCTGTGAGAAGCAGAAGCTGATGGCGTCCTTCGGTCTCGTCTTTAAAATGCTCGTTCAGGTCTTTTTGAAGTGCAGAGAGTGCAGAATACAGCTCCGGTGCGACCTTGACGTTGCCTGCAAGCGCCATACCGTTTCGATTTGAAAAGATGATTTCTGTCAGATTTCCTACGGTGCTTGGCGCAAAAGGATGCTCTGCGTCTACCGTGGACAAGAGATCGAAGGAGAACAACTGCTCGAGTGTGAAATCTAAATATTCGGTCGCGGCAGGCAGGGATGGCGTCGGCTCGGCTGTTCCGAAGGACAGAGAGGGTGTTGGTTCGGCAGTCAGAGACTGATTTGGTGTTTTGCTTGCACCGGAAGACTGCGAAGGATCGGGCGCTTCGTGAAAACGAACAAAAACAAGTGCGACAATCAGCGCCACGACAAGAAGAAGCGCGGCTGTCAACAGATAGATCGTCGTATAGCGATGATGGATCTCTTGGGATCGGCGTGTGCTTTGACTCATAGTAATCTCCATTCCGCCGCTCTGCAGCGACATTTGTAATAGGATCCGACCGTGTTTTGCTTTGCAAAAAATCGAATCGGGCTTGTTTTTTATTGATGTAATTGTCGTGTGATCTCAAGAAGGTCTTTCTCTTCTTCCTTATTGTAGCACATTTTCCGAAATAATAAAAGAGATTTTCAAAAAATGTTTTGTTTTTTAGAAAAAAGCACGGCAAGCGTGTGCCTGCCGTGTTTAAAAAATATCTTTATTTTACTTCGACATTTTCGCCGAGCCACTTCTGCGCCTCGTTGATTGCGACTTGTCTCTTAACATATTTTTTGCCGTAGGAGTCGATGACGCTGTCTCTGGTCTCTTCGTCTCCGTAGAAATCAAGGATCTGTTCGCTTGTTACATCCGTCAAATTTTGATCCTTTGCGATTTGGTAAAGGATCAGATCCTGCTTCAACGATTTGCCTGCTTCGTCATACAAATCCTTTTCCATACTGTTTACATAACTTGCTGCGGTGCTTGCGTTTTGGAAGTAGGAATAATACATCATGTAGTAGTAGTTGTACAGCATGTTGTAATACTCGTCAAGTTGGGAGATCGGCCATTTCTTCATGGTGGAGTTTGCCATCATTGCTTCCACAGCCAAAACTTCTTTTGCGGATTTATTGTAGTCTGCCATCAGTTCAGCTTTGTTTTCGTATTCAAACTCGGCGTCTTCGTTTGCCTTGAGATAATCCTTCTTGAGAGTATCGAATTCTTCTTGGTCTTCAATGTCTCTGCGGAATTCGATCTCAACTTCGAGAATGGTCACTTCATAGGTGATGTTCTTTTCTTTTAAGATCGCAGTCTTATGATCCTTGGGGAACTGAAGGGTGAAGGCAGGTACTTTGGTGTTTACCGCAACGGACTGACCGACCAGTTTTGCGGCAAAACCAGTAACAAAGGAACTGTCTTCTTCGATAGCATCGTCTTCGTCAACATCGTCATCGGGATCGGAGGGCATGATGTAAGCATAACCCTTCTTTGTCTCTTCCTCTTCATCTTCTTCAGGCTCTTCGGAAGTCTCGTCCTCTTCTTTTTCCTCGTCGTCTTCAGCGGTGTAACTGGTGTATTCCGGAACGGTCCATTCGATCGTTAAGGTGATCTCATCGCCGTCTTTTGCAGTGATCTTGCCGTTCTGTCCTGCAATGGTGACCTTGAAATTGTGCTCTTTCTTAGTTGTTTCGGTATCTTCGGAGGTGGAAGTGGAGGTGCTTTCATCCGCCTGCGGAGCGGGTTCAGCGTCATCCGATACAGCGGTAGCTTCGGCATTTGCAGAGGAAGGCTCTTCGGAAGTTTCATCCTCCTCGTCTTCGATCGCTTTGAAAGCATCCTCGAAGGAAGAAGCGGTGACATCGCCTAAAGGAAGTTTGAATTCGGCAACGCCGTCTTTGAATTCAGCTGCCTTTAATGCTTCGTCAAATCCGGTCACGCCGGACTCGCCAAGTTTAATCTTGATGGTGTCATTCAGCATTTCGAGCGTGGAGGTGTAGTAGATATAAACGGTGTAAGAACCGCTGATGAAATCGTCCGGAAGATCCTTGTTCGAATCATAAACGATCGTGCCTGTAGTGATGTCGCGAATACCGGGGTATGCCTCAAGTAGACTTTTGAGCGCGTCATCTACCTTTTCTGTTACATCTTTATTGGTAATGAAAATGACCGAACCGTCCTTATAGTCTGCCATATTCACATAAGAGCTTACATTATTGAAACCCGAGCAGGCGCAAAGCCCCAGAAGCATCAATACTGCAAGCAAAGCCGCAATAAATTTCTTCATTTCTTTGAACTCCTTGTTTTGGTGTTTTTAGTCATCACTCTTATGATATCACATTTTTGGCAAAATGTAAAGTCCTATTTTGAAATTTCTCCCCTGTTTCGATGAGAAAACTGCGAAGAAACGGTTAATTTTTTATGAAACTGCTGATTCGATGGCGTGGCTGTATTTCGATCGTATGATCGTGTTCTGCTCTGATCGGAGGTCGTTTTCTACTGCAAGTTGTCGCTTTTAACAATAAAATTTTGAATAAATTGTATAAATTACCAAAAATTTAAAAAGAAGAAAAAACCTCTTGCAAAACAGCGGAGAGTGTTATATACTGTTTTAAGGTGGAGGAGTCGCCATTACGGTTCATTGCGGCGTTTTTACCGAAAACCGGTCAATCTGTTTAGAATTTGTCGGAGAAAAGAGAGAAATATAAATATATGGAAAAGAAAACCCCTTTGTATGATGATCATGTTGCCTTAGGTGGTAAGATTGTACCTTTTGCGGGATATCTTTTGCCGGTACAGTACGGAACGGGTGTTATTGCCGAGCATATGGCAGTACGTACCAAGGCAGGTCTCTTTGATGTTTCGCATATGGCGGAGTTGGTTTTGGAAGGGCAGGACGCACTGGCAAACGCTAATATGCTGACGACCGTGCATGTGGAAGAAATGACGGTCGGACAGGTCAAATATTCTCCGATGTGCAATGAGCAGGGCGGTATCGTAGACGATTTGATGGTCTATAAGATGGGCGAGGAGAAATATCTCTTTGTTGTCAATGCGGCAAATCATGAAAAAGACTACGAATGGATGAAGGCGCATATTTCGGGTAACGTTACCTTGACGGACATTTCGGAAGATGTTGCACAGATCGCTTTGCAAGGACCGAATTCAGAAGAGATCTTGCAGAAGATCTGCCCGACAGAATGCATTCCCACCAAGTATTACAGCTTTGTGGAAGATGGCAAACTGATGCTTTCTGACGGTAAAATCATCGCTGCTATCGTTTCCAAGACCGGCTACACCGGCGAAGACGGCTATGAATTGTATTGCTCTTCCGCAGATGCATCCGCGCTTTGGAACACCCTTTTGGCAGTCGGCAAGGATAATGGATTGATCCCTTGCGGATTGGGTGCGAGAGATACTTTGCGTATGGAAGCTGCCATGCCGCTCTACGGACACGAGATGAACGATGAGATGACCCCAAAGGAATCAGGACTTTCATTTTTCGTCAAGATGGACAAACCGGATTTTATCGGCAAAACTGCCATTGAAGCAAAGGGCGTGCCCACGATCAAGCGAGTAGGCTTGGAAGTCACCGGCAAGGGGATCGCAAGAGAACATAGCGATGTGTATGTAGACGGTGAAAAGGTCGGATATGTCACATCCGGTACGTATTGCCCGTTTATCGGCAAGGCGATCGCAATGGCATATCTGCCGGTCGAATTTGCAGAACTCGGCAGAAAGGTTGAGATCGATGTTCGCGGCAGAAAAGTCGAGGCAGAGGTTATCAAGCTTCCTTTCTATAAGAAATCTGCAAAAGCACAATAAGTTTATATTTTTTATTAACATATTTACGGAGGCAATCATGATTATTCCTAACGATTTACTGTATACAAAGACACACGAGTGGGTGAAAAAGAACGAAGACGGCACTGTGACCGTCGGACTCACCGATTACGCACAGGCAGAAATGGGCGATTTGGTGTTTGTTGAGTTGCCTGCAGAAGGGGATGCCGTTACCATGGAGGAAGGTTTTGCAAATGTTGAGTCTGTAAAAGCTGTTTCCGAAGTCAATTCTCCGGTTACCGGTGTGGTCACTCTTGTCAATGAAGATCTTGACAGCGAGCCGGCGAAGATCAACGAGACACCTTATGAAGCGTGGATCGTACAGATCGGTGAGATCGAGGACACCGTCGAACTCATGACTGCTGATGAATACGAAGTATTCTGCAATGAATAAGTTTTGACAAAGCGGACAGTGTTTCCCTTCTCGGCAACGCCGTCCGTTTTATTATTCTGTATTCTAATCCTGTATATTTTTTAAATTTTTGAAGGGCTTCAAAGGGGATTGTTTTTGAAAAAAGCATCCGTTTTCGGTTCCTTCATCCACAAAATCAAAAAGGAAGGTGAACACTATGGGAAGTTATATCCCCTCAAGCGCAGCGGAACGGCAGGAAATGCTGAAAAAGATCGGCGTTGCCACTGTTGAAGATCTGTACGCAGCCGTTCCGTCCGCCATGCTTTTAAAGGAGTTGGATCTCCCAAAAGGAAAGTCGGAACTGGAGGTTTCCGCAGAAATGATCGCGATCTCCGAAAAGAATATCGTTTTTAAGACGATCTTGCGCGGAGCAGGCGCGTATAACCATTATATTCCCTCCATTGTGAAGAGCGTGGTGAACAAAGAAGAGTTCGTCACTGCTTATACCCCTTATCAAGCAGAGATCAGCCAAGGCATCCTGCAGAGTATTTTTGAATATCAGACGATGATCTGTGAATTGACCGGCATGGATGTTTCCAACGCTTCTGTTTACGATGGCGCAACGGCGATGGCAGAGGCAGTTGCCATGTGCAAGGATCGCAAGAAGACCAAGGTGCTCCTTTCAGGCGCGGTCAATCCGGAACACGCGCTGGTTGCAAAGACCTATTGTCACGCTTCCGGCACTGCGATCGAGACCGTTTCGGTGAACGAGGAAGGTGTGACCGATCTTGAAGTATTGAAGAAAATGTTGGCGGAAGATCAGACGGTTGCTTGTGTCATTTGCCAACAACCCAATTTCTACGGTATTTTTGAGGACTGTACCGCCGTTGCGGAAGCAGTCCATGCGGCAGGCGCAAAATTTGTACTGTCCGTCAACCCCATTTCGCTAGGCGCTTACAAGACGCCCCGCGAATATGGTGCAGACATTGCTGTCGGTGAAGGACAGCCGCTCGGTATGCCGCTTGCATTCGGCGGACCGTACCTCGGCTTTATGGCGACTACGACCGCGATGCAGAGAAAACTGCCCGGCAGGATCGTCGGGGAAACGATCGATGTGGACGGTAAGAGAGGCTATGTTCTGACTCTTCAGGCAAGAGAACAGCACATCCGCCGCGAAAAAGCATCTTCCAACATCTGCTCCAACCAAGCGCTCTGCGCTTTAACGGCTTCTGTATACCTTTCCGCTATGGGTGAAAAGGGACTTCGTGAAGCGGCAAATCTTTCCGCTTCCAAAGCGCATTATCTTGCGGGAGAGCTTTGCAAGATCAACGGTGTTGATATGGTCTATGGCGGAGAATATTTTGATGAATTTCTCACCACCTTGCCGAAAACCGACGAAGTACTTGCCGCGCTCGCGCAGAACGGCATTTTGGGCGGTTTGCCCACGGAAAAGGGCGTTTTGTGGTGCGTCACAGAAGTGATTACCAAGAAAGAAATGGATCGAGCAGTCGAGATCGTGAGGGAGGTGCTTGCATGAAACTGATTTTTGAACGCGGAGAAGTCGGACAGAGTTTGTCTTTGATGCCTGAATGCGATGTGCCGGAAGTTTTTGCGCCCTCCACGCTTGCGAGAGAAAGCAAATTAAACCTTCCGCATGTCTCGGAGAACGAACTTTCAAGACACTATACAGAGTTGGCAAAATGTGTACACGGTGTGAATGACGGTTTCTATCCGCTTGGTTCTTGCACCATGAAATACAACCCCAAGGTCAATGAAGATATGGCAGCACTTCCCGGATTTACCAAAGTGCATCCTCTTCAGGAGGAAAGTACGGTACAGGGAAGTTTGGAAGTGCTTTATGACATCGAAAAAGCGCTCGGCGAGATCTCCGGTATGGATGCGGTCACACTGCAACCCGCAGCAGGCGCGCATGGTGAATTTACCGGTCTGATGCTCATTAAGTGCTATCTTGAAGAGACCGGTCAAACAGAGAGAAAGAACATTATCGTTCCGGATTCTGCACACGGCACCAATCCCGCTTCCGCTGTGATGTGCGGATTTAATATTGTCAATATTCCTTCCGGCACAGATGGTTGCGTAGATCTTGAAGCGTTAAAAGCGGCTGTAGGTCCGGATACCGCCGGTTTGATGCTTACAAACCCCAACACTGTTGGCGTATTTGACAAGAATATTCTGAAGATCACCGAGATTGTCCACGATGCGGGCGGACTTTGTTACTACGACGGTGCGAACCTCAATGCCGTTATGGGCGTGGTGCGCCCTGGCGATATGGGTTTTGACTGCATCCACTTCAACCTTCACAAGACCTTCTCCACTCCGCACGGCGGCGGCGGTCCCGGTTCGGGACCGGTAGGATGCAAAAAATTTCTTGAAAAGTTTTTGCCCGGTCTGCGCGTCAGCAAGGATGACAGTGGCTTCCATAGCGGTCATGCGGAAAAGAGCATGGGCGCGGTCAAGGCGTTTTGGGGTAACTTTACCGTGATCGTGAAAGCGCTGACTTATATTATGACACTTGGTAAGGAGGGAATTTCAGAAGCGGCAAAGAATGCCGTTCTCAATGCAAACTATATGCAGGCATGTTTGAAGGAAGATTTCGATCTTGCATATGATGTTATTTGCATGCACGAATTCGTTCTGACACTTGAAAAACTCCATAAAGAGACCGGTGTTTCGGCGCTTGACCTTGCCAAGGGACTTCTTGACAACGGCATCCATCCGCCTACAATGTACTTCCCGCTCATCGTGCATGAAGCATTGATGATCGAGCCGACCGAAACAGAGCCGAAGGAAATGCTTGACGAAGCGATCGCAGTCTTTAAGAACCTTAAGAAGATGGCTTATGAGGATCCGCAGGCGCTCCATGATGCACCGCTACACACCCCCGTTCGTCGTTTGGACGATGTTCGCGCGGCAAGAACACCGGTTTTAAAGTATATGTTTTAAGAAAATTTGGTGTTATTTAGGGAACTTTTTGAAAAAAGTTTCCCTAAAACCTCTCAAAACTTTAGAAAGGTGCGCAGATGTTTTTCTTAAAACAGCAGGCAAAATAATCAAAAAGGGATAAAGAAAATGTCAAACTACCAAGTTGTTGTTATCGGCGCAGGTCCCGGTGGATATGTCTGCGCTATCAAATGTGCCCAACTCGGTTTGAAGACCGCAGTAATTGAGGAACGGGATGTTGGTGGTACTTGTTTAAACAGGGGCTGTATCCCCACCAAAACACTCCTTCACTCGGCGGAGATTTACGATCAGTTGAAAATCGCTGCAAAATACGGCGTTACCCTCGAAAATCTCGGATTTGATTTCCATGCAATGCAGGAAAAAAAAGCAGAAGTTGTCGAAAAATTGCGTTCCGGTGTGGAAGGGCTGTTTGTCGGCAATAAGATCGACCTCATTCGTGGAAAGGGTGTTATCACTGCGCAGAGAATGGTGCGAGTAGGCGAGAAGGTCTACACGGCTGATAACATCGTCATTGCCACCGGCTCTACTCCTGCAAAGCCCCCGATTCCCGGGCTTCAAAATGAAGGCGTCATCACTAGCGACGAACTTTTGGAAGCAACAGAGACTTTTGACGACTCGATGGTCATTATCGGCGGCGGCGTGATCGGGGTGGAATTCGCCTCGTTGTACGCTTCACTCGGCTGTCAGGTGACGGTGATCGAAGCACTTCCAAGGCTTCTTTGCCGAATGGATAAGGACATTTCCTCCAATCTTTCGATGATCTTAAAAAAGAAAGGCGTGAAGATCTGCGTCGATTCGACGGTCAAGGAAGTGGTGAAGGAAGAGGATGGCAGTTTAACGGTGCATTATGAATGCAAGGGCAAGGAACTGACCGCTTCGGGAAAGAAAGTTTTGGTTGCGATCGGCAGAAGACCGAACACGGGAGAACTGTTTGAAGCGGGTATCGAAGCGGAAAATGTAAAGGGCAGATTGACGGTGAACGAGCGCTTTGAGACCTCCATCCCCGGCATTTATGCTATCGGTGACGTTTCCACTGCGTTGCAGCTTGCGCATGTTGCCTCGGCTGAAGGAATGTTTGTGGCGGAGTTGATCGCTGGTAAGACTCCGGAAGTCGACTTAAATCATGTTCCGTCTTGCATCTATACATCTCCCGAGATTGCTTCTGTCGGTATGACGGAAGAGGAAGCGATTGCGGCGGGCTACACTGTCAAGGTTTCAAAAGTCATGATGCACTCGAACGGCAAAACACTCATCGTGGGCGGTGAGCGAGGATTTATGAAGTTGATTTCGGAAGAAGGAAGCGGCAAACTGCTCGGTGCGCACTTGATGTGCGAACGTGCGACTGATATGATCTCGGAATTCTCCTCTGCCATGGGCGGCGGTCGGACTGTTTTTGATATGGTCAAGACAATGCGCCCACATCCGACCTTCAACGAAGCGGTCAGTGAACTGTTTGAAACAGCGGCCAATGGCATTTCTATTCACACTGTACCATCGAAAAAATAAAGAAAAAGGGCTGTGTTTTTGACATACAGCCCTTTTTGTTAAAGATATGGAGATTTCTCGCTTTTTCAAAAAAATTGCAGCTTAAAAAGGAAGACCCCTTGATCGCTAATTTTGCAAATGGTGATATTACAACAGTTCCTTCATTGATCTACTGCATTCTGCGAGGCGTTCTTTGGCGATTTTCTGCGTTTCACCATGACAAAGGAGATACAGTTTGATCTTCGGTTCGGTGCCGGAGGGGCGAACGATGACCTTGTTTCCATCGCTCAGACGGTATTCCAGAACATTTGATTTCGGCAGTCCTGTTGGTGTGACGGTGCCGGTGGCAGGATCGGTGAAGACGCCTGTCTGATAGTCACCGATGGAGAGAATGTCCATGCCACCGAGACTTTTCGGAGGATTTTCACGGATCTTTTTCATGAGTTCCTGCATTCTTTCCACACCGTCTAAGCCCGACATTACAATATTGTCGGTACGCTCTGCGTAGAAGCCGAATTCCTTATACATTGCATCGCGTGCATCGCAAAGGGTCATACCCCTTTTTTTGTAATATGCCGCCATTTCCACGATCAGCATTGATGCGACAACGGCATCCTTGTCGCGTGCATAACTACCTTTGAGGTATCCGTAACTTTCTTCAAAGCCGAGAATATAACTGCCGTGCCCCGATTCTTCGCTGTTTTTGATGACTTCCCCGATGTATTTGAAGCCAGTGAGAACATTGTAGAGTTTCACGTCGAAACGATCGCAGATCGCTTGTGCCACTTCTGTGGAAACAATAGTCTTAACGGCATATGGTTCGGGCGGCATGGTACCGTTCTCAGTGTGTGCCGAAAGGATGTAGCAAAGAAGTAAACCGCCCATGCAATTGCCGGAAATGGTCTCAAACTCTCCGCCCTTGTTCTTTGCCATTACACCCACGCGGTCGCAGTCGGGGTCGGTCGCAACGATCAGATCGGAGGAGACTGCGTTGGCAAGATCGATACCGAGTGCAAAGCCTTCCGGATTTTCCGGATTGGGGCTCTTGACGGTCGGGAAAGATCCGTCAGGCTGTTCTTGCTCCTGAACGATATACAGCTGCTTGATGCCGGTACGGCGAAGGATCTCCGGAACGAGACGGTATCCTGCGCCGTGGAAGGGGGTGTAAACGACTTTCAGTGTGTCTGCCATTTCCGGGAGAATGTTTTTGTCTACCTGTTCCGCTTGAACCTTGGAGAGATACAATTCATCAAAATCTTTGCCTATAAGGGTGATCTTTCCTGTTTCAAGCGCTTCTTTGTAATTATAAGCGGGAATACCGGAGAAGAGGTCTGTGCGGTCGATGTAAGAAGAGATGATCTTCGCCTGTTCGGGAGAGATCTGTGCGCCGTCTTTGAAATAGACCTTGTAACCGTTGTATTCTTTCGGATTGTGGGAAGCAGTGATATTGATACCGATCACGCACCCCAGTTCTCTCGTGCCGAAAGACACCATCGGCGTGGGGCGCAATTCATCAAATAGGTAGACCTTGATCCCCTCTGCCGCAAGGACTGCGGCGGTGGTCTCTGCGAACAGCACCGAATTGATACGGGAATCATAGCCGATCACGACTCCTTCTTTTTCTGCACGAAGGTCGTGAATGTAGTCTGCCACTCCTTTGGTTGCTGCGGCAACGGTATAGATGTTCATGGCATTTAAACCTGCCATCATCACGCCTCGCAGTCCTGCCGTGCCGAAGGAAAGGTTGTTGCTGAAGCGGTATTCGATCTCTTCGTTGTTCCCTTCAAGGGCGTCAAGTTCCTCTTTGAAACTCTTGTCGGCAAACTGTTTCCAACGGGCGTATTCGTTCATTGCTCTTGTCATCTTGCTGTTCCTTTCTGTGAATGATGTTCTTTCTTAGGCTTCCTTTAGATTGCCGCCAATCTCTCCGTTTTTTAACAGCGTGAGCGCATTCGCTAGCTGATCCGGGCAGGAGGTCGCCTTAAATCCGCAACGAATGCCGGAAAGCCGTTCAATGACTGCATCGATCGGCATCCCCGCAACCAGTTTTGAAATGCCTTGCGTATTTCCAGAGCATCCGCCCATATACTGAACGGCGGTCAATATCTCTCCGTCAACGGTCAGCATGATGGCGGAGGAGCAGGTGCCGGATGTTTTGTAGATGTATTTTTGTATCATGTTCATGATCATTGCTTCCGCACTTGCGAAAGCTTCCTTTCTTGCGGATGGTGGCAGATCTTTAAAGGGACGATCGCCGTTGAATTGGTGGCAAAAGCCACAAAAATGTTTGAAAGATCAATCTTTCGAATTTGTTTTTACCCTAATTTTGCAGTGCTTGCTCTTTTGAAATACAGTAGAATCCGGTGACGCGGCTCTCGGGACAGAGCAGTCCGATTGCCTCTGCGGCTATTTTCAGATCCTCCGCTTCTCCTGTAAAGGTGAGTATGCAACTTCCGCTGAAATCCCTTGCATTATTTTCCGAAAATGTTTCCGGAAAAGTGGCATGAATGCCCAAGTGCTTTGCAAAAAGAGACAGTTCTGTAAAATTCAGGCGGTTTGGAGGGTCGATCATTAGTTCTAAGTGTGTTGCATTTGGGCGGTATAGCGGAATCGGGGTCAAAAGGAGATAGCCTGCGTTACCTGTTTCACCTTGTCTTACGAAAAAAAGTTCTGTTTTGCAAAGTCCCTGTTCTTCGATCAGACGTGCGATGCCGGGGAGTTTGCCTCCGTTGGGGGCAATGTAGGGCAGAATGCAGGCATCCTGCTCCCTGTTTGCGGCGCGTACCGCCGCATCCTCATAATCCTCTGCATAGAAAAAGCGGGTGTCTTTTGGACAGAGATCTGCGGCGCGCTGAATGTAACTGTTTTTTTGGTAGCAGATCGACATCCCTTTTTCGGGCATTCTGCCAAAAGAGCAGAAAATGTCCCTATTTTTTCTGCTTTTTTGCAGTTTTTTTGCCACATTGACGGCAAGAGCGGCAGGCGAGACGGTAGGAAAACGATCTTCGAATTCTTCAAAAAGTTCGGTTGCGCAACCGAAGTCTTTCCCTTTATTTGTTTCTTCCGCGATTAAAAACGCCAATTCGTCTGTCAAAAGCGCATGATAACATTCCGCTGTTTCTTGTGCCTGCTTGTAACGGGTCTCAAGAGCTGAAAGGGCGGTGAGACTTTCATCAAAATTCTTCATCGAGCAAAAGTTCTTCGATTCCGATCGCCGCTGCTGCTTCAATGATCGGTAGCGCACGCAGTGCGACACAAGGATCATGTCTGCCGACGATCTTCAGCGTTTCATTTTCTTTTGTTTTGAGATTTACCGATGGTTGTTCAAGATAGATTGAGGGGGTAGGCTTGAATGCTGCGCGGAAGATCAGCGGTTCGCCGCTGGTCATGCCGCCGAGGATCCCACCGCAGTGATTGCTTAAAAACTTGACTTTGCCGTTTTCATAGCGGTAACCGTCATTGGCTTCACTGCCGTGCATCTCGGAAAAAGCAAATCCATCCCCAAAATCAACCCCCTTTACGGCAGGAATACTGTATAAAAGGGAGGAAAGTGTCCCTTCCACACCTCTAAACATATGCGTCCCGATCCCGATGGGGAGTCCGATGACGGCACATTCAAGGATTGCACCGATAGAATCACCGCGCATGGCAGAGTCTGTGATCTCTTCTTTCATTTTCTCGCCGATTTCAGGCGTAAGTACCGGAAAAGGAGAAGAGAAAAGTGTTTTCATGCCTTCTTTTGTGAAATCTTCGAATGTAAAGCGGCGGTCTTCGATGCTTCCGATTTTTAAAATGTGGCTGACATATCGCACGCCGAGTTTCTTTTGCGCCAGCATGCAAATGCCGCCGGCAAATACCATCGGCGCAGTCATTCGTGCTGAAAAATGTCCGCCGCCGCGCAGATCTACATTCCCGTGATATTTGACCTTTGCCACATAATCAGCGTGATTCGGACGGGGAACGATCATTTCTCCATAATCGGAAGAACGCTGATTTTGGTTGTATATCCGCATTTCGATGGGCGTGCCATCGCTGACACTGTCAGTAAAGCCGGACAGGATGACCGGCTCGTCTGCCTCTTTGCGTTTGGTGGCAAAAGCTCCGCCGGGGGCGCGCCGTTTCATGAGGGCGGATATAAATTTTTCGTCATACCGAACGCCTTTTGGGATCCCCGAAAGAGTCAGACCGAGAAATTCACCGTGAGAAGTACCTGATACGGTCAATTTCAGGTTTTGCCCCCATGTTGAAACATTTGTCTTCATTTGTCTAAAGGCTGAATTCCAGCACTTTGAAGGACTGAGCCAAGAATTTTTTCAGTTCTTCTGCGGTTAATTGACGCTGACAGAGGGTTGCAAGTCCGTAAATCTGTGCGGCGGTCGCCTTCTTTTTCTCTTCATCGGTGCATGCGATGAGCTTCTTGATGAGCGGTGCGGAACTGTTGAGAATGAGGGTGGCTTGATCTTTCATGCCGGTAGTATCCATACCGTACATTTTCATCATGTCGTTCATTCTGCGGTGTTCTTCCGAGATGTTTAACAGTGCGGGAATGCTTTCGTCCGCCAAGATGGCTGTTTTTACAGTCAATTCGCTGTCTTCGGAAACTTCTTTGAAGAGGGAAACGAGGCTTTCTTCTGCATCGTTTTGTTCTTCGCCGAGTGCTGCAGCGTCGGCATCAACACGTAAGAATTTCAAATCGAATTGATCTTCAAGCAGGGAAATGAACTGTCCGTCAAGCACTTTGTCCAAAACTGCAACTTTAATGCCTTTTTCTTCATACATCGAGATGTACTGCGCCTGCACGACCTTGTCTGTTGTGTAATAGACCTTGCCGTCACGTTGTTCTTTGGATTCTTTGGCATATTCTTCGATCGGGAGATGCCCACCATCCGATGTTGCTATCAGCAAGGAAGGCTTAACGCGGTCAAAGAACTTGCGATCGCGGAGACATCCGTATTCCACAAAGAGACGGATATCCTCCCACAGCTTTTCGTAGCGCTCTCGCTCGGTGTTGAAGAGACCGTTCAACTTGTCGGCGGTTTTTTTGACGATATGCGCTGAAATTTTGGCAACATAACCGCTGTTCTGAAGATAACTTCTTGAGACATTCAACGGCAATTCGGGACAATCAAGGACGCCCTTGAGCATCAGCAAATATTCTGGAATGACTTCTTTGATGTTATCAGCTACAAATACTTGATTATAATACAGTTTGACCTGGCCTTCAATGTTTTCAAACTCGCTGTTAAGGCGCGGGAAGTAGATGATACCCTTGAAATTGAGCGGATAATCAGCATTGATGTGAATGTGGAAAAGCGGTTCACGATAATCATGAAACACCTTCTGATAGAAGGCAGTGTATTCTTCTTCGGTACATTCGGATGGTTGCTTTAACCAAAGCGGAGCAGTGTCGTTGATCGGTTTCTCTTCCGAATTTTCTTTTGCTTCTTCCGTGTCTTCCTTTTTTTCTTCCGATTTGTTTGTAAAATAGATTTCGACCGGCATAAATGCGCAGTATTTGTCGAGGATCTCCTTCAGTTTGCCTGCATCGAGATACTCCGCGCCTTCTTCTTCCGAGAGGTGCATAATGATGTCGGTACCGCGTGTGCGCGGCGATGCGTCTGTATAGTTGTAGTTTCCTTCTTCATCACAACTCCAGAATACCGCAGGAGCGCCGGTGTAGGACGATGTATGGATATCCACCTTGTCGGCGACCATAAAAGCCGAGTAGAAACCGAGACCGAAGTGTCCGATAATGCCATTGGATGCCGAGTCTTTCTCGTATTTTGCCATGAAATCGACAGCGCCGGAGAGGGCAATGTTACAGATGTACTTTTCCAGTTCCTCTGCAGTCATACCGATACCGTTGTCTGAAACAGTCAAGGTGCGTGCTTCTTTGTCGAGGAGGACGTCCACCCTGAATTTTTCTTCTTCCGACAATTCGATCTGTCCGAGCGCCGCTAAGCGTTTCATCTTTGTAACGGCATCGCAGGCGTTGGAGACGATCTCGCGAAGGAAGATCTCTTTATCGGAATACAACCATTTTTTAATGACCGGAAAGATGTTTTCGGCTGTTACTGAAATATTTCCGTTGTTTTTCTGTTCTTCGTTCATAATTCACCTCATAAAATTTGTAGTATTCAAAATATCGAAAGGCATTTGACGGCGCAGATCAAAGGATTTTATCGACCGACTGTCAATGCGATCAGCAATTTTAAGTCATCCGGTTGAATTTTTACGCCGTAAGCCGCTTTGTTTCTGCGAATCTCACCGCATTTACGGCATTTGTGATAGATAACATACCCCTTTTTGAGGTCCGGCTCGGTGCGTATGGCATCCATGATTCCACCGCACTCGTTGGCACGGTCTCCAGGATTGATGTCGACATGCAGGGAGGAGAGACAAAAGGGACAGTGATTTCTTGAACTTTGTTCGAGTGGCAGGACTTCTTTGCCACAGTTTTGGCAGACAAAACCGCTGTCATTTTTGATAAATCGCTTCTGTTCCATCACTTTTTCTTATGAAAGGGGCGGAAATACCGCTTTTTCCTCGTATGCTCGCCGTTTTCACCGACCGATTCCGATGTGCGATCAATCTTTTCCTCTGCCGATTTGTGGCTTTTGGGAGTGATCTGCCTGCCTGACGGAGGATTTATATTGTTTTTTTGCTCGGAACGGGTGATCTTTTCATAGCGGTGTGTTTTTTCATTCTTGGACTGTTCAGACTTTTCACTCTGCGGTTTTGTGCTCACCCGACCGGGGTTGCGGTTGTTTTGCTTTCGGTGATTGTTCTGTCTCTTTTCCTGTTTTTTAGCGGTGCTTTCTGCGTTTTCTGCCTTTTGAAGATCCTTTTCTTCGGGGACGGTGAGCTTTTTGGATGGTTCAAGCGCAGAGGGTGTGACTTGTCCTGTGTAGGATGCCGCTCTTTTGGGTGCCAGACGGAGTGGACGTTCTTCCTTTTTTTTGTCAGTTTCCGAATTTTCCGTTGCAGTAGTTGCTTTTTTTAATGCCGCACGAGTCGTTCCTTTGGCACGAGCAGCTTTTTCCAGACTCTTTTCTTCCATCGCCTTTTCGTAATTCTCGTCCCCCCTATTGATGGGCGAGAGGTCGTCCCTGTGGAAAACGCGCGGCGCGGCTTCGTCGTTGTTGAGCAGTTTGACACGGACTAAACCGACAAGCGGCTTGGTCTCAATGACTACAGCCATGCCTTCCGGAGTATTGACCAGGCTGTCCACCTTCGGGGTGCGCCTGCCTTCTTCAAGATAGGTGTCGTATTCATAGCGCAGACAACACATCAGTCTGCCGCAAGCGCCGGAGATTTTGGTGGAATTGAGGGAAAGATTCTGTTCCTTTGCCATTTTGATGGAGACTTGCACGAAATCCGGCAAAAAAGCATGGCAACAATAAGCCCTTCCGCAAGTGCCCAGCCCGCCTAAAATTTTCGCTTCATCGCGGATGCCCATTTGACGCAATTCAATGCGGCATTTGAAGACGGCGGCGAGATCCTTGAGCAGATCTCTGAAGTCGACTCTTCCGTCGGATGTGAAGTAAAACAGCAATTTTGTATTGTCAAAGGTATACTCCGCACTGATGAGTTTCATATCGAGATCGTGTTTTGCCACCTTTTGTGCGCAGATCTCAAGTGCTTCTGCTGCTTTCTGCTCGTTTTTGACATCGTGTAAGCGATCTTCTTCCGTTGCGGGACGAATGACTTTGCGTAGGGGTAAAACGATCTCTTTCCCGGAAACGATGTGGTTTTTTTGGACTGTCAATCCGTATTCAAGACCTCTTGCGGTCTCTACAATGACCGGACATCCTTCTTTATATTCAACTCCGATCGGATCAAAGTAGTAGGACTTGCCGGAATTTTTGAACTTAACACCGATCACCTCGGTGTCTTCCGGCGGCGCTTCATAATAGACCGATATCACCTCGCGCGTTTTTTCCGTCTCAAATTCCCCTTTTTCAAGATCTACTTCTTCGTTCGGTATTTCGGGTTCGCCAAATTTGTTCTTTTCGTCTGTCATAAAAATCCTTTCTCGGGGCTTGTGTATCTGTGGTTAGGAGAGTGCGTGGCAGAGTCCCGTGGCGAATGCCATGCGCGCATTTTGCATATTGATGTTTTTGGAAAGTTGTCCACGCAGTTCGCTTAGAAAGTGATAGAGTGCTAGCATTTGGTTGGCGGTAAGCGCCGCACCCACTTCTTCTGCTACTTCAAAAGAGGAGAAATGAAACAGTAGCGCGGGATCTCCGCCCTTGCGAACGAGCAAGAGGTCGCGGAAGATCATTTGCAGTTGCTCCGCAAAAGCATCAAGCTCCTGCCGTTTGTTTGGCAGTTTGTAAGAAAGTCTGAAAATATCTGCGCGAGCAGGCGCAGAGAGCACCTTGAATAATTCTTCAAGAAGCGCTGCGTCCTGCTCCCTATTGTTTTTGCGCTCAAACAAGGCAATCACCTTGCCGATATTGCCGCCGCTTCCCCGTAATGTAGCATTAAAAAAGGTGGGATCGTTCTCTCTAACGGTAGCAAAACGGCTGTTTTTCAGAAGATATTGCGTCAACTCTTCGTTTGTGAACCGTTGCATACGCAGAATCGGTGCGCGGCTTCTGACGGTCGGCAACAACAAAGACGCATTTTGGCAGAGAAGGAAGAAATAGCATGCTTCCGGTGGTTCTTCCAACAGTTTGAGTGCTGCGTTTTGCGCTTGTGTGTTCATCAGCTCGGTATTTGAAATGATATACAGTTTGAACGGCAGTTCGTTTGGTTTAATGGCGGCATCTGCCTTTAAGCGGCGGATAATGTCGACGGTAAAGGTTTTTTTGTCTTGGGCAACGCCGAATTCTTTGACATCCGGACTGATCCCTCGAGCAATTTTTTCTCCTTCGGGCGTTTCTCCCGCCAGTGCACGCGCGACTGCCATTGCCAACGTGTGCCTGCCGCTACCTTCTTCCCCTTCGAGAATATAGGCGTGTGCCAAGCGCCCGCTTTCGCTCTCCGTGCGAAAAAATGCTTTCAGTTTTTCATTGCCATACAGTGTTTCAAAGGGATCTTTCATGCATTTTCCTTTCAGAGAGCCATGTGTTTCTGTTCTTTAATCGTTCCAACCGCTCGGCACATATTCATCCGAGTCAGACTTCTTCTTTTCCTCTTCGATGACCAGTTCTTTGCCGGTCTCGGCATCGTACAGTGTGCGCTTCGGCGTGGGAATGGCAAATCCGCCGGTGTCATCTCGTTCCTCTTCCGCCTTCTTCAGTTCGTCTCCCGGCATCTTCAGATAATCGTCATCCACACCGAACTCTTCGCTTTCTTGCTTGCTCTTTCCTGCACTTGATTGTGTTTGCGACGGTTGTTCTGATTTTGATCTTGTTTGTTCTGCCGTCTCTTTTTCGGGTGCGGATCTTCCTTGTTCCGTCTTTGATATTTCTTTCTTTTGCGGTGTGCGATGTGCGGACGGCAGGTCGTCTTCTTCTTCGAAAAAGTCGAGCGCATCCGGGTCGTTTTTACGCAGGTAACGAACGCGTGCGTTGATCAGCAGATAGCAGAAGAAGAGCAGAATGACCGCGATGCAGATGTACAAAAACTGCTTTGAAGTGAGAAAATTTTCGGCTAATGCCAAATAATAAGAGCGATTGTTGAGCGGCAGAGAACCGGTGGTTATGAGATCCGCTTCGACGAGCAACTCGCCTTCAAAAAACACTTCGACTTTGCCGGCGATTAGACCTTCGTATACAGGCGCGGTCAGACGCGTGAAGGAAAGTTCCTCTTTATAACTGAGGCATTTTGAAAGATCGGCGTCCTTTGGCAGGAAGGCATAGATCGTCTCTTCCGGAGCGACGGCGACGTAATCGGATTCGCCTGAAAGTTCCACATGAATTTCACCGAAAATATCGGTTGGACCGAGTACTTTGCGGTAGGAAAAACCACTGTCCGCCCATTTGAAAAGAGCTTTTGCATCTATAAAACTGCCGTATTGTTCGGTTGCACCCATTACGATGGCGGTAAAGCTCTTGTCCGAGTAATCTGCAGTCGCAATGACACAATATCCGGCGCGTGCACTGTTTTCGGCTGCCAGTCCGGTTGCGTTTTCATAGGTGTATCCCGGCACGCGCAGAGGGGAAAGCAGGTAATTTCTAGTGTAGAGAAGCCTTTTTTCCGATTTGTCGGTCGCGGGAACGGTATATTGATCAAGCGCACAAATGGCGGTCAGTGTTTCGTTTTTTCTTGCGGCATTGGCAAGAAGAATCAGGTCTGAAAGGGAGGTGGTGTTGACAGACGCAGAAACATCGTCTTCTGTGCTTGTTGGGTCACGCCCGGTGATGGAGACGAAATTGCTGTCATTCATACCGAGCGACTTGGCAGTGCGGTTCATTTTGCTCAGCATATTGCTGACACTGTTTGCGCTGTTGTTATATAAGGCGTAGGCAAGGGCATATACCGCATCCTCCGAGTTGGCGATCAGCATACCGCACAAAAGATCGTAAACGGAAATGTGTTCTCCGCTTTTTAAGCCCGGATTCATAGTGGACGTGGCAAGTCCTGTCACTGAACGATTGACGGCAATCTGTTCTTCGAGATCTTCAAATGATGCAAGGTAGACAAGTGCCGCCAACAACCTTGCTGCCGGTCCCGCTTCGATATTCTTTTCTTCCCCGGTGCGATAGAGCACTTTTCCGCTTTCATTGTGGATGATGGCCGCAGAAACACCATCCGTCAATTCGGGATCTTCAAGAGCGGACGAGGAAAATGGCAGAAGGAGAGAACAAACGGCAACCGCCGACAAAACTAAAGCAAATATGCGTTTCATTTTGTTCTCCTTTCTTCCGGTCGCTTGTGGAATGCACAGATTGCAAAGATTGTGTGATCTATGCAAAAAGTCAAAAATTCGACTCTCGTGCGGCGTGTGCCGCCGGTCGGTTTTCATTTCTTGCGCGCTGTTCCGCAATCGGCTGTTTGATATAGCATAGGCATATTACAGCCCAAAATACGCTTTTGCAGACTTCAGATCCTCAAAAACAGTCTTTTTCAATTCATCCGGCGAGGAAAACGCTTTTTCCGACCTTTTAAAGGTCAAAAAAGAAACAGTGCACTCTTCGCCGTATTCAATCAGTCGGGACGGAGTTGTCAAAAGATGCGCCTCGCATACGGGCGCGGCATCGTCTTTGAAGGTGGGATGTATGCCGACATTGACGGCGGCGGGAAAGCATCCTTGCGATGTTGATACTTTTGCAAAATAAACTCCGAATTTTAAGGGCTGCCCTTCATGTAGCGGAAGATTGAGGGTAGGAAATCCAAGGTCTCTGCCCACCTGCCGTCCTTTTTGCACGGTGGCGGTGAGACTGTATGGTCTGCCCAAAAGATCGGCGGCAACTTCCGGCTGACCGTTTGCGAGAGCGTTTTTGATCCCGGTGGAACTGACGATCTCTCCTTTTTCATTTCGGACAGCAGGGCAAACGATCAGCTTTAGCCTTGCTTCTTCGCAAAATGAGCGTAGTTCTTTCGTGCCGCAACCGGCGGCTTTGCCGAATCGAAAGTTCTCTCCGCAGACCAGTGCCGCAGGGCGGTAGATTTTTAAAATGTATCCTTCAAAAAAGGTCTTTCCATCAAGGTTGCGGATCCCTTCGAACTCCTCTTCCAAAAAGACAGATACGCCGAGCGCTTCCATAAAGGAAAGCGCGTATTCTCTGGGGAACAGTCTGCCGCCGGGTTTCTTAATGCCGACAGGTGTCCAGACGGCAAGTGGTGCGCCGCAGATATCCGCCTCCTCTTTGGCACGGCGGATCAATGCTTGATGCCCACGGTGAAAGCCGTCAAAACAGCCCAGTGCCAACACCGCGCCGACAGGGGAGATGTGATCCTTGTTTTGGGCAATTCCGGTATAGATCAATGCGCTTAGACCCCCAGATAGTAGTGAACGAGAATTTTCATCAGCTCGTCCCGCTCCAGTTTGCAGATCAGTGAGCGTGCATTGTTATGGTTGGTGATGTATGTCGGATCTTCGGAAATGATATAGCCGACGATTTGGCTGACCGGATCATAGCCCTTTTCGTCAAGGGCATGGTACACCTCGGACAGGATCTTGCGGACTTCTTTTTCACGCTCTTCCTTCAGGTTGAAGGTCTGTGTCTTTCCTTTTTCAAGTGCCATTTTTTTCACCCCGCTTTTGTGTTTTTGCAAAAGCATCCTTTCCGGTTTTTTGGGATACTGTAATTTTAAGGAATATATCTTTCCATCTATCATTGTACCTTAAAATGCGAAAAAAATCAAGAGATATTTGCGTTTTACAGAAAAAAAACGGCGTTTTCTTTTATGAGCAAGTCTATATTTATGTTGAATTTACGAAAAGGGGTTGAAAGAGGAAAAAAAATGGGGTATAATGGCATCAGACAGGCACGGCGGATGTCGTGCAATCTTCATCAAGTAACAAAAACGCTTTTCGGATACAAAAGGAGCAATATGATACACACAGACACGGTTGCGGCGATCTCTACCCCATACGGAAAGGGCGGCATCGCAGTCGTCCGCTTGTCGGGCGATCGAGCATTCGAAATCGCCGGACGGATATTTTACCCCAAAAACGGAAAAAAGATCTCCGACCTTCTGAGCAAAACGGCAGTTTATGGGGACATTTACAAGGATGGTGTGGTCATTGACGACGGTATTGCTACTATTTTTCGCGCACCCGGCTCTTTTACGGG
>CAZUWA010000003.1:0-59475 GCA_964623895.1 uncultured Lachnospiraceae bacterium
CCAGAAAGCCCCACGAGGCAAAATGCTCGGCAACGGCGGTGTATTTGGACATGGGCACGCCGGTTCCGTTGCTCAGAACGATAATGGGATATGTACGGTTACTGCTACCTAAGTCGCTTGGATAGTAGATCAGGTACTTGCCAAATCCCTGCAAGGCGGCTTCTTCATAAGTTAATTCTTGCATTGTATTAGCCTCCGTAAAATTCAAAACATCACAAAAAAACTCTGTAATTTGATGAAAAAATAAGCGATGCCAAGTTCTAAAACTCAGCATTGCTCATTTCGGTATTGCACCAACCTTGCATGACAGATGCCGTAAAACAGTTAAATTGTTCGTTTAACTGTTTTACACCCCCCGCCCTATCGGTGCAAGGTCTTTTTTGATGAATTATTCGGCAATGTTCCACTCTTTCTGCATAACAAGTACGTTCAATAAAGTGGAGAATTTCTCAAGATGTTCCATTGGGCGACCCGGGAAATATTTTTCGATATATTCGAGGTAATCATTCTTGGTATTCATCAGCATACCGACAAGAACAGTCTCGCCATAACCTGTGTAATCCGGAATCTCCCAGTTGGTTGCTTCAAAATAGAGATAAGGAACACCGATAGTAGCAAATGGTGCGTGGTCGCTCCAGTCTCCGGTAGAAGGAGACGCGTAGGAGGGGAATTCCTCACCGGAAGCTTGATCGTCGGGAGACAAATTATCCCACGTCCAAGGATTGCTCTTAAAAGTCATACCCAACTCTTCTGCAACTTTCATCGCATTGTCATAAGCCTCTGTTTGCTTTACCGTTTTTGTTGCGTTATCCTGAACACCGCCATAGAGATAGCAGTAGTCACCACAAATAAGAGAGTCCATATTGATCATATAAAGTGTATTTGCAATTTCTTCTTCGGTCATAGCATTAGCATATGCAGTCGAACCATATAATCCATATTCTTCGGCACTGAAAAACACAAATACGATCGTAAACTCATTGTTTGCATTGTAAAGTTTTTCCGCAGTAGTCAATGCCAACGCAATACCGGAACCGTTATCACCTGTTCCGTCGCCGTCATAGTGTGCACCAACAATGATCTGCTTTTCGGAATTGCCCTTTTTTGTCACGATAATATTTTCCGAGTAAATGGTGGCTTTCACATAATCCCCGTCATTACTCTCTTCGTACTGCCAACCTGAACGCTTATATAGTTTACCGTCTGTTTCAATTTTTGCAACCGCACCTTCCAATGCCGACTTGCGCATATAGCGTGTAAAACTGAATTCCTGAAGTTCGATATCCTCGGAGATGTATCCTGCTTTGGTCAAATTCCACTGAATCCACTTTTGAGCAAACTTGAATTGTTCACCAGCTATGCAGTCACGATCCTTTATAGTGGCGTCAATGTATTTGACTTTTTCATAGCATTCTTCTGCATAGTGTTCTTCAAGTCCATCCGGATCAATAGCGACATCGTTCTCTTTGAGCTTATTCATAACGTTTTCTTCCATTTGAGCAACCTGTTCTTCCATCAACGTCATCTGCATTTTCATTTCTGTCAACTCTGCTTTCAACGCTTTAAGAGAAGCGTTTGTTTCAGAATTGCCCGTAGAACTACTGCAAGCAACTATTGAGACCGCCATCACTGTAATAAGCAAGATCGCTACAATTTTTTTTATTGTGTTTTTCATTTTCATTTCCTCCAAATGAATAAGTATGCTTATAGTATACTTATAAAAATTCATTTGTCAACTGTTATTTTGCATAAATATTCACCAATTTGCGAATATTTTTTTATAAACAGCATTTTTGACGGATCAATATTCACACATTCCATTTTTATAACACATGTATGATCATAAATCACGCCTGACAATTCCTGTTTTTTAGTACAATTAAATCGAAAACACGAACTATCTTCGTATCACCATCTTATCTCTGCGGTGAATTGTCTGTAAATTGATACACCACTAACTAATCTAATGATTTTATAATGAACACAAAACGGCGGCGCAGCAAAAGCTACGCCGCCGTTTTATATAAATCTTCGTTACCCCCTCGGCAAACAAGACCGATATTTTCTCTGTCATTCTTCTCTCGAACGTGAATAAATCTCTTCCGGCGGTAAGACATATACCGTCTCTTGAACGGCTGACTGAGGTGCCAAAGGCGTCAAGAACGATTCTCCTGTGTGTGTTTTGCAAATCTTAGAATAGGTTGATACGTGCCCTTTATAAGTTCCGTCACCGTTAGAATAAAATACATATTTTTCATCCGACAAATAGACGTACTTTCCGTTAGGATACCGGTCTCTTGCAATTTCGTTCACAACAATGACCCTCTCCTCACAGCAATCGTCCGGGCAATACTCATTCGCCAATGCTGTACCTTCTTTGCAGTAGTGAACAGTCACGTGGCAATTACAATATTCTGTCGGCATATTGTCTACCGTATAATACCCTGTCATAGTTCTGGATCCGCGTTCGTCTTTTTTACACGCATCGGTAGCAAGCAGACCGCAGTCCCGACAGAAAGTAAGTTTAATAACACCCGGATCTATAATATCCTCATAGGTTTTTGCGATCTTATTGCCTTTTTGATCTATTGTGTAGTTGAAGTCTCCATTTTCATTTTTTGTAAACACTAGCTCTTCATGAAGTTTGGTCATGCAGTAATCCCACAATTTCATTGAAGGATTGCCGCTGAAATTACTGAGATTTTGCTCTTTTTCATAGCCAAACCACACGCCACCAAGATAATATGGCGTATAACCAACGAACCACTTATCATTGTTTTTGGAAGTTGTACCGGTCTTACCGGCACAAAACACTTTGTTTCTTAACGTAACTTTGGTTGCTGTGCCGTTTACAACTACATTGTTCAGCATTTTGGTCATAATTGATGCATTTTCTTTCGACATTGCAACTTCTGTCTTCAGCAAATTATCTACAACCAATTCTTCGTCACTGTCATAGATTTTCAAAACAGTTCTCGGCTCACAAAAAACACCGTCATTTGTAAAAGCAGTGTATCCTCCCACCATTTCTCTGACAGTCACACCGTAGGTAAATCCACCAAGTGCCAACGAAGCCAACGTCAGATCGTTCATCACCGTGCCATTGACCACCGTTCCTTCCTGAAGAGTGGTAAAGTGCAGTTTTTCTGTCAAATATTTGAAAGAATAGTCTATACCTAAACAATCAACCAATTTGACAGCGAGGGTATTGATCGAACTGGTAATCCCACTTATCATTGGCTGTAAACCTTTGTAGTAATTGTATGAGTTTTTCGGCCAAGCCCTGCCATCTTCATAATGATGCGGGGTGTCGTCCATAACTGTAGAATAGTTGATGATCCCCTTATCAAGTGCAGGTCCGTATGCCGAAAGCGGTTTGATTGCAGAACCAACTTGACGCTTTGCTTGGGTTGCATAGTTGAAAATCCTGCTTTTGAATTTCTCTCCTCTTCCTCCAACCAGTCCGAGAATATTGCCACTGCTCGGATCGACTACTACGATTGCAGACTGTGGTTTGATCATGCCGGGACTTGCACCGACAATCTCGTCCACGAGAGAATCGTTGGCATAAATATCCTCTAAGATCTTCTGAACCTTCTGATCCATAGCAGTCACGATCTTAAAGCCACCGGTGTAAAGCATCTGCTCCGCAACGGCATAGGACACCTCATATTGTTCCATCAACAGATCAATGGTATCCTCTATGACTGCATCCACATACCAGGATGTCGCACTGTTATTGCCCGATGACGTATTACCATCTTCATCCGAATCCGTATTTGCTTTATAGATTACAAGTTCTGCATCATAAGCAAGATCATACTCTGCTTTGGTGATCTTGCCTTGATCGAGCATATTGTTAAGAATGGTATTTCGTCTGATAATATTGTTCTCCGGGTGAATCTTTGGATCCCATTTGGAAGGATTTTGCGTAATGGAAGCGATTGCCGCACATTCGACCAAACTCAGTTCCGAAACAGACTTTCCGAAATAAACATAGGAAGCGGATTGTACACCGTTACAGCCTTGCGACAGATAAATGGTATTAAGATACATTTCCAAGATCTGTTCCTTGCTGTATTCCTTTTCCAGATTGATCGCTCTGAAGATTTCTTCGATCTTTCTTTGCGGTGTATTATCATTATCCCCTGTGATATTTTTGATCAACTGCTGCGTTAAAGTAGAACCTCCTGAGTCTGAACGTCCGATCAAATACAGCACCGTTGCACGAGAAGTTCTGATCCAGTCCACTCCGTTGTGGTCGAAAAAGCGCTTATCTTCCGTCGAAACATAGGCATCAATCAGATATTGCGGAATCTCCTCATAGTCAACCCAAACGCGATTTTCCGATTCATACAGTTTTTGATCCTCTAATTCACTCAATTCTCCGGATTCATTTTCAACATAGATCTGGGAGGTTTGCTTCTGATCGGTTGCCAAAATCTCAAAGCCGTCAATTGTTGAATCAACATAACCTGAAAGATAGACAGCAAAAGCAATACCGCAGATCAGTGCGCACAGCAGTCCAATAATGCCGATGGTGACAAATAGACAGAATATGACGGAGAATATTCCTTTAACGCCACTGAACACAAAAGATAGCGCATCACCGATTTCTCTTCCCCATTCAATTTTCTTTTTCGTTGCCATAGTTTTTCTTCTTTCTCATTTTAAAACAATGTTTTCGTCACCTGCAATGCTCTTCATTACAGATATCAAATACGCGCTCGGAAGAATCCTTTTCCCGCTGTCTGTATACTTGGCAGTGGAAGGATGATACAATATACAAGGTATTCCCTGTCCGTGAAAAATATTTAAAAGTGCATATAAACGCCGATCTGTTTTCTCGTCCTCTGTAAGTTTGATATACAGTTTTCTGTATATTCGTTTCTCTGCTTGCAAAGTTGAGACCGACTTTTGAGGAACGACTTCCTTTTTAACTTGTTTACCGATCATTTCTTCCGGAACAAATCCACTTGCAGTCATTTCTTCATTTGAAAGAAGCGGTACAAGGTCAAAAACAGTCAGTTTGGGGCGTTCCTCTTCTTTTACAGATACTTTCCCCGTAAGATACACAGCACGTCCAAGCGTTAAAAGCGGTAAAATACGATCAAGTACCTTGTCAAAAATCAACCCTTCGATCTGTCCGCTCTCATCTTCCAGTTTTAAAACCGCAAAACGGTTTCCTGCCTTGGATGTTTTACGATTTATTCCGGATATCATGGCACACAGTTTTACAGTGTCTCCGCTCCTGATATTTCCAATCTCCTCCCCGTCTTCTGAAAAAGAAGACAGAATATCATAAACAGATAGCGCGTCCATGGCTTTGATATTCATTGAATAATCTCCAAGCGGATGTCCGGAAAACCACATGCCGGTCAGTTCTTTTTCGGTAACCAAACGTTCCGCAAGGCTATATTCCTGCATTTGTGGGAATTCAAATTCAATGTTTTCAGAAAGAGGAGAGTTTGCCATTGAAAACAGATCGATCTGTGCTTCTTCAAGTTTGGCACGCTTTTGAGAAACATAAGTCAAAAGCAATTCCGCACTTTCTGTAAGTTGGCTTCGATAAAGCAAAAAACTGTCGAATGCGCCGGCTCCGATCAAGGATAATAATTGATTTTTCCCTAATCCATGTTCCTGCATTCTCAAAGCAAAGTCGACAGGCGATCGGAATTTTTCCTCTTGTCGACAATTCAGAATATCGTTTGCAAATCCAACACCGATATTCTTGATACCCAATAATCCAAACCGAACGCCTTGATCGGTGGGAGAAAAATGGAGTCCACTTTCATTGATATCAGGCGGCAGAATATGAATATTCCTCGATTCAAGTGCAGAAATATACTCCGCAGTCTTTCCCGCATCCCCGCAAACAGAGGAGAGCAACGCAGAAATATATTCTTTTGGATAGTGCGCCTTTAGGTATGCAGTCTGATAGGAAAGGACCGCATAGGCAGCCGCATGACTTTTATTGAAAGCGTAACTTGCAAAAGAAGCCATACTATCAAAAAGTCGGTTTGCCGCTTCCCTGTCGATGCAGTTTTTTACTGCACCTTCAAGAAATCCGCTCCGCTCCGCTTCCAGTTCGTCTGCATGCTTTTTTGCCATAGCGCGTCGAACGATATCCGCTCTGCCGTAAGAATATCCTGCGACTTTGCGAAAGATCTGCATAACTTGCTCTTGATAGACAATGCATCCGGAAGTGGAATCGAGAATGTCCGCAAGGACCGAAATTTCATATTCCGGCTTTTTTCCACTGTTTCTGGCAGCAATGAGTGTGGGAATCGAATCCATAGGTCCAGGTCGATATAAAGCAATCGCGATCATCAGATCGTCCACACTTTTCGGCTTCATTTGTATAAGCAATCGCTTCATGCCGGCAGATTCCAACTGAAACACTCCATCGGTTTCGCCTGCTGAAATCATTTTAAAGGTTTCTTCATCAGCCATTTCATTGTCGTCCAACGAGAAGGATGGCTGATATCTGCGGACAAACTTCACCGCATCATCAATAACCGTAAGATATCGAAGAGCCAAAAAGTCAAATTTAAGAAACCCCAGTTCCGCCACAGTGTTCATATCGTACTGTGTCAACACTGCGCCGGAAGAAGTCGTCAAGGGCATATAATCGGAAACCGGATTTTCAGTAATAACCACCCCCGCTGCGTGCGTTGTAATATGTCTGGGCATTCCTTCCACAGCCATTGCCGTATCAAGAAGTTGTTTCACCGAACTGCTTTCATTGTATAATGTAAGCAGTTCCGTATTTTCAAGCGCTTTTTTGATCGTCATATCCGGTCTATGGGGAATTAGTTTGGCGACAGTATCGGTATCGGCATAAGAAATGCCGAGCACTCTTCCGACATCACGCACCGCCGCGCGTGCACCCAATGTTCCAAATGCCGCGATCTGAGAAACGTGGTCCCTGCCATATTTGTCGGCTACATATCGGATAACTTCATCTCTGCGATTGTAACAAAAGTCAACATCAAAGTCAGGCATGCTCACTCGTTCAGGGTTCAAAAAACGTTCAAACAGCAGATCATACCGTATTGAATCAATTTCGGTAATGCCGATCAAATATGCCACCAAACTGCCTGCACCCGAACCTCTTCCGGGACCGACGGGAATACCTTGGTTTTTAGCATAGGTCACAAAGTCTCTGACAATCAGATAGTAATCGGCATAGCCCATTTTGGTGATCATCATCAACTCATAGATCATCCTGAATTTGTAGTCGTCAAAGCTGTGATGAACAAGGTCAAGTTTCCCATTTTCGTTAAACTTCTTAAGTCCCTCTTCCGATAGTTGTTGCAAGTGTCGGTTGGCAGTCATACCGCTTGGCAAAGGATATGTCGGCAGATGTCTTTTGCTAAAATCAAAATCAAAACCGCAACGCTCCGCTATTTTTACGGTATTATCAACCGCCTCCGGACATTCTTTAAAGAGAGCGCGCATTTCTTCTTCTGTTTTAAGGTAATATTCGTCGTTCTTAAATCCGAGCGGTCTGCCGCCCGAGAGCAATTCACCCGTTTGAATACACGTCAACACCGCCTGATATTCAGCGTCGTTTTTTTGAATATAATGTGCGTCGTTGGTTGCAACAAGCGGAATACCTGTTTTTTCAGAAAGTTTAATAAGCCCGTACCTGATCTTGTCTTCCTCTTCAGTGAGGTGATTTTGAACTTCTAAATAGAAATTCTCTTTTCCAAACAATTCTGCATAGGCGAGCGCTTCTTTTTGCGCATCCTCCTGAAGATCGGAAAGGATCAAAGAAGGAATTCTTCCCGCAAGACAGCCGGAAAGCGCAATCAAGCCTTCATGATAGATTTTTAATAACTCATCATCGATCCGTGGCTTGCCGTAAAAGCCTTCCGTATAACCAAGAGAAATGAGTTTTGAAAGATTTCTATATCCAATTTCGTCTTTGCAAAGCAAAACAAGATGGTGATACTTTGCATCCTTGTCCTTGTCAAATCTCAAATGAGGCGCAACATATACCTCGCACCCAATAATCGGCTTAATCTCTTTTTTCTTGCAAGCTTTGTAGAAGGCGACTGCTCCGAACATATTACCGTGATCCGTGATAGCAAGAGCAGTTTGTCCAACTTCTTTGACCGCGGCAGGAAGATCTGCAATGCGGCAAGCACCATCCAGCATACTGTACTCACTGTGTAAATGCAAATGCGCAAAAGCCATCGCGACACCCTCCCTTTTATAAGATCTCAATCGTTGGTCATTTTTTGATAAAATTCCGTAATCTTCGCAAATCGGTGATTGATTCCCGATTTGCTGATCGGCGGTTGATGCATCTCGGCAAGTTCTGACAAAGACGCCTCTGGATTTTCTAAACGCAACATTGCCGTTTTTTGTAGTTCTATCGGCAACTGATCGAATAGTTGCGCATTTTTTAAAGCCTTGATCACTTTGATCAACGCCTGTGCTTTTTCCGTCATCTTACTGATATTTGCGGTATCACAATTAGATCGTCTGTTTTGCTCATTACGGATGTCGCGATAGATCTTCATATTCATAATGGTAAGCGCCGCTTGAGAAGCACCGATATATGTTAAGAAGTCTTCAATCGATTCACTGTCTTTGATATAGACTGTGCAACCGGACCTCCGCAAGACATGCTTTGCGGAAAAACCAAAAGAGGACAGCAGTTCCTCCATCGTAATTGCCAAATGCGTGTTTTCAAAGACAAATTCCATGCGATATCCTGTTTGCGGATCGGAAAGCGTTCCTGCTGTCATAAAAGCGCCGCGCAAAAAATAGCGCAAACAATCCTGACAGACGAGCAATTGTGGATTGATCGCACCGTCGCAATCCTCCGGAAGCGTACAGTCATCGAAAATTTTCTTCAGGTTTTCCTTCGCGGCAACAGTCAGTTTATAACTGCTCACCTTATGCTCACCCGATTTTTTTTCGCTGATATACAAGTTTCCTTTGATTCCGTATACCGTCTGAAGCAACTGCAAAATGAGTTCACTCGTACGCTCGTGCTCGGTAATAAGCCTGATCTTTTCGATCGAAAACTTATTTCCGCAAAGAAGCATTCCGTACAATAGTGCCCTTTTGCAACATCTGTTTTTACAGGGAAGAGCGCAGAGATCGTTTTTGGTATCTTTACAAAATGACAAACTCTTCCCCTCCTTTTTTATTCAAAATAGATCAATTCTCTTTCGATCGTAATGCCGTTTTTCTCACGGATCACACCAATAATATAATCAACTAATTGTTTTACATCCAATGCGGTTGCACCACCGATGTTGATAATAAATCCGGCATGCTTTTCAGAAATCTGCGCACCGCCGACGGTATATCCTTTCAATCCCGCTTTCTCGATCAATTCGCCAATAAAATATCCGGGATATCTCTTAAACACACTACCGGCGCTTGGATATTCTAGCGGTTGTTTGCTCCTTCTGCGTCCCATGAAATCATCCATCCGTGCGCGGATTTCAGTCGGATCATCCTTCTTTAAAAGAAATCTTGCAGACAGAATGATCTTTCCGTTTGCCATGTATTCCGATCTTCTGTAGCCAAAATGGTGCCCATCTGAAGATAAAACACCAATCACTCCCGTTTGCGGATCAAGCCAAGTGCTCTCTACAAGGGTGTCCGATACCTGATAATCGTATGCACCGGCATTCATATAGACTGCACCGCCCACGCTTCCAGGAATCCCGAACAATCCTTCAATACCCGAAAGCCCTGCGATGCATGCCTTAGTTGTAACAGAAGCAAGAGATGCGCCTGCTTCTGCAATGAGTTCGCTCTCATTGACCTCCACTTTGTTCATTGATGTGAGGAAAATTATCGCTCCACGAAAACCTTCATCTGAAAACAAAATATTGGAACAATATCCCATAACGCGGTACTCTATTCTTGCTTTCTTTGCAGAAGTTATCGCATTTATCAAACCTTCGACAGAGGTGGGATAGATCGCATAATCTACTGGTCCGCCAATGCGGAAGGAGGCGCATTCGGAAAGGGGTTTTGATGTCCTGTATCTCAAAAAACCTCTTTCCGATAAACTGTCAAGCATAGTCAAAAACTCTTGGTTCAAGGGAAAAGCCTCCTTTGAAAGATTCTTCCTGAAAGATTATGCAAGGACAAACTTGTGGAATACCTTCTTGCCTTTACGAATGATCACGTCGCCTTTAAAATCTTCAAGAGCGACCGTCGCGTCAAAACGCTCAACTTTATTCTCTCCGAGCATCACGCCGCCGCCGATGATCAATCTCTTGGCCTCACCTTTGGAAGGTGCCAATTTTGCAAGAACCATCAGGTCGGTAACCGCAATTTTTCCATCAACAAATTGATCTGCCGAAACGGTAGTAGATGGCATATTCTCAGCACTAGCGGCGCCGGAGAAGATGGCTTTTGCAGTTTCAAGCGCTTTCTTTGCTTCTTCCTCACCATGCACCAAGGCAGTCAATTCATACGCAAGGATTTCCTTCTTCTCGTTGATACGGGAAGCATCCCAATCTTCCATAGCATTGATCTCTTCAATGGGCAAGAAGGTCAACATCTTCAAACATTTCATTACATCAGCATCGTCAACGTTGCGCCAATACTGGAAAAATTCATACGGAGAAGTCTTTTCAGGATCTAGCCATACAGCGCCCTTTTGTGTCTTACCCATCTTCTTACCCTCGGAATTAAGAAGCAAGGTGATCGTCATGGCATGCGCATCTTTACCCAATTTTCTGCGGATCAATTCAGTACCGCCAAGCATATTGGACCATTGATCATCTCCGCCAAACTGCATATTGCAACCATACTTTTGATAAAGCGCATAGAAATCGTAAGACTGCATGATCATATAATTGAATTCCAAGAAGGATAGTCCTCTTTCCATTCGCTGTTTATAGCACTCTGCTGTCAGCATTCTGTTTACCGAGAAACATGCACCGACCTCTCGGAGAAGTTCCACATAGTTCAATTGGAGCAACCAATCTGCATTATTGACCATCAATGCCTTACCGTCCGAAAAATCAATAAACTTGCTCATTTGCTTCTTGAAACATTCGGCATTATGCTTGATCGTTTCAACGGTCATCATCTGGCGCATATCGGTTCTGCCCGAGGGGTCACCGATCATTGCAGTACCGTCGCCAATAAGCGCAATCGGCTTATTGCCCGCCATCTGCAATCTCTTCATCAAGCAAAGTGCCATAAAATGACCGACATGCAAGCTGTCTGCGGTCGGGTCGAATCCGATATAAAAAACCGCTTTGCCTTCGTTTACCATTTTTCTGATTTCTTCTTCGTTTGTTACCTGAGCAATAAGTCCTCTGGCAACCAGTTCTTCGTATACTTTCATTTTGAATATATCCTTTCAGTTCTATCTCTGATTTTGTCCTTCCAGAAGCAGTTCCGCGGCACTTGCACGAACAATATCCGTGATTTGAATACCTCCCATAATACGCGACAGTTCTTCTATGCGCTCCTCATATGTAAGAACATGCACTTGTGTGCGGTTTCTGCCATCAACTTCGCTTTTGAAAATGCGATAATGCCAGTGTCCGCACGCAGCAACCTGTGCTGAGTGGGTAATACAAAAAACCTGCGTATAATCTGCAATTTCGCGAAGCTTCATTCCGATCTTTTGAGAAGTTCGTCCGGAAATGCCGGTATCGATCTCATCAAAAACGAGAGACGGTGTCGCTTCCTTATCGGCAAGCGCAACCTTGAGCGCCAACATCACACGGGAGAGTTCGCCACCCGAAGCGATACTTGAAATAGATTTAGGCGGTTCTCCGGGATTGGCAGATATCAAAAAACGGACTTTATTGTAGCCATTCGTCGTAAGTTTCGGCACTCCCGGAACAGTAAATTCTTCCTCAACGTCAACTCTAAAGATCACCTTTTCAAGATCCAGATAGCGTACCTCGCCGTTCACGATCTTTTCAAGTTGTTCTGCAGCACGTTTACGAAGAGCGGACAATATCGCCCCCTCCTCACGCACTTTTGAAACGGATATCTCCAGTTCCTCTCGAATTTTTTTGATCTCATGCTCTCTGCCGACCAGTACTTCAAGTTGTTCTTTGGCATTTTCGGCATATTGGATGATCGCTTCTTCGGTGTTTCCGTACCGTTTTTTTAGACCTTTGATAAGTTCCAGACGATCTTCAATGCGATTTAACTCTTCTGTCGGATTGTCTGTGCAAACAGCGGTAAGTGCACTTGCCCCTTTCGCAATTTCTTCAAGTTCTAACTGACATGCTGTCAGACGTCTGATTGAATCCCTTGCGCTTGGCATTGCTTCCGAAAGCTGTTCAAGAGCAGTCGAAGCAATTTCGATCAAATCGTAAGCGGAATTGCCTTTTTCGTTTTTGTAAAGTCCACGGTAGACGATACGCGCTTGTTTGATTAGTTTTTGTGCATCGCGTACAAGATGTTTGCGAGATTCCAGTTCCTCTTCTTCTCCATTTTTTAATTTTGCTTCGCCGATCTCTTTCACGGCAAATTTCAATTTTTTGATCGTTTCCCCTCGTTGCTCCTCTTCTTTTAACAGTTGCGTCAATTGGCTTTTCAATGCAACAGAAGCACTGTAAGCGGCAGAATACCCTGCAAGCTGTTTTTCGCATTCGCCATATCGGTCAAGCAAAGTCAAATGCGTCTCTTCATCCAAAAGACTTTGCGTATCATGCTGTCCATGAATACCAACAAGCAGAAGACCAACAGCCTTTAATTTGGAAAGTGGGACAGCTCTTCCGTTGATCTTACAAGCGGAACGACCTTCCGTTGTCGCGCTACGAAAGACGAGTAATTCGCCGTTTTCATCCGGCAGAACCCCCTCTCTGGCAAGAAGCATACAAGAACGTTCATCTATATCTGTGAAAAGTCCTTCCACCGAAGCCCTTTCTTCTCCCGCACGGATCATATCTTTGTCAAAGCGAGCACCCATCAATAATCTGACAGATCCGATAATAATCGATTTGCCTGCGCCGGTCTCTCCGGTCATCACCGTTAAGCCTTTTGAAAAGTCCAGATCCAGCTCCTTGATGACCGCAATATTTTCTATATGCAATGAGGATAGCATTGCCCTTCTTCCTCCGTTTATCTGTTTTGAATAACCGAATTGATCTTAGAAAGAAGGAGTTCGCCGGCAACCTCGTCGGAAACAGCAACGAAGATCGTATCATCTCCGGCAATCGTTCCGTAAATACAGTTTAATTGCATGGCATCAACAGCAGTAGCCGCCGCCATTGCCATACCGGTATAGGTATGAATAACTACCAAATTGCCCGTCAAACGCACGGAAATAACCGTCTCGCGAAGCACATTATCAAACTTCGCCGTCGGTTTAAAATCATCTCCAAGAGAAGGTGCGTATCTATATTGACCGTTATCGGTAGCGATCTTGATCAGTTTCAACTCCTTGATATCCCTCGAAACCGTCGCTTGGGTAGAATTGTAACCTGCTTCTTTTAAGCGAAGGAGCAGTTCCTCCTGCGTTTCAACATCATATTCGGTAATAATACTCAAAATTTGCTTTTGTCTTCCGTTTTTCATTTTTTATCTCCCTTCGCTTGGTTTTATGTCAATTTTTGTCTGACTGTTTGATAAAATGCTGCGTTTCCAAATCGCACAAGTTTAGCTTTATTTTGGCTTTTTTTGATCAAAACGCTCTCACCGGGTTTCAACTCACAAAACGCACTGCCGTCCGCATAGCACGTAAGGGGATCAGCATATCTCCCACGATTAATCAACTCTATTGAGGATTCAGAAGAAAAGATCAGTGGTCTTCCTGCGAGTGAATGAGAGCAAATGGGGGTAAAACAGATACAATCCAATTTCGGATCAACAACACTACCTCCGGCAGAGAGCGAATAGGCTGTCGAACCGGTAGGAGTTGCAACAATCAATCCGTCACAACGGTAGATCCCAAGACTTTCCCCGTGACAGATCGCCTCGATTTCCGCAACCGCCAAATGTGAATCAACCGTCACGACCACATCGTTGAGCGCTCTGCCCTCTCTGCCACCTCCAACGAAGGAAAGCATAGTCCGCTCCTCTACACGATAGTCTCCTTCAAGAAGACTTTGTACGATTTCACGTGTCAGATCACCGATCTCGGTCAAATAGCCCAAATGTCCCTTTCGAACGCCGAGCACCGGAACACCGTCTTGCGAGGCTTCGGAAGACGTATGGATAAGAGAACCATCTCCACCGAATACGATTACCAGATCACATTTTTTATAAAATTCTTTCGGAAGAAGCGCTGAAACACCGTCATCCTCATTCTGCTCCATATAGCAGAATTCCACATCCGGAAAATCGGAAAAAAGTTCGGTCGCCTGTACCAGTGCATCTGCGTATTTCGCAATAGCTGTCAGACCAATCTTCATTTTCCCCCTCCTGTTTCGCCGTAAACCGCTTTTGAGATTTTTTCTCTATCAAATAAAACATCATTTTTAAAGTAAAAAAGTGCAAGATATTCCTTGTTTCCGTCCCCGCCTTCTATGGGAGAGGACACAAGATCGGCAAGAAAAAAATTGCATTTTTTAGCCTCTATCATCAATTCTTCAATGACCTTGATATGTTCTTTTTTATCTTTTACGATCCCGTTTTTGCCGAGTGCCGCCCTGCCCACTTCAAACTGCGGTTTGATAAGCGACAAAAACTGGGCGCCGTTTGCAAGCGTTTTGGAGAGCGGCAGATAGATCAATCTTTGTGAAATGAAAGAAAGATCAGAAACCGCAAGTTCTATTTTTTCTTCAAAAGTACTTTCAGAAAGATCCCTTGCGTTAAAGCCCTCTATTGGCACAACACGCAAATCGCTCTTGATCTTCTCGTGAAGTTGCCCATGTCCCACATCAAGAGCATAGACTTTTTTTGCCCCATACTGTAAAAGACAGTCTGTAAAGCCGCCTGTAGACGCGCCAAGATCAAGACACACTTTCCCATTCGCTTGAAGGTCAAAAACCTCAAAAGCACCCTGCAGTTTCAATCCGCCTCGCCCGACGAACGGAAGTGATTGCTTCAAAAGCTCCACTGTATTTTCTTTCACATCAAAGGAAGGTTTGATAACAGTCCTTCCATCAACGTGCACAAGACCTTCCTTGATACAGTATACCGCTTTTTGTCTCGATTCGGTCATCCCATTTTCAAAAAGATAACGATCTAAACGCATTTAATGAGTCCTGTTAAGCGAAGTTCTTGCAAAATCCACAAGGTATTCGCTACCCGCATATTTTTCAATGGCAGAAACCGCAATCTCCGTCAATTCCTCTGCGCGCCGCCGTGCACCATCCATACCAAGTAATGCCACGTAAGTCGTTTTTTGATTTTTCTCATCACTACCGCTCGGCTTTCCCAGTTCCTCTTCCGAAGCAGTAACATCGAGAATATCATCGATGATCTGAAACGCCGCACCAAAATTAAGACCGTAAGTCATGGCATCCGCCAGCACCTCATCATTTACCCCCGCGGCAATACAACCAAGTCCGCATGCCGCTTCGAGGAGCGCGCCGGTTTTCTTATCATTGATGCTGTCTAATTGCGCCGAGGTAATAGCAATGCTTTCATTGAGGATATCCTCCTCCTGACCGCCTACCATACCAAGATACCCTGCTTTATCTGCAAGGAGTTTTACAGCGCGTACATTGTCTAACGGGGCAGTTCTCTTGTTTCCTGCAAGCAATTCAAAAGCATATGTAAGCAATGCATCTCCCGCAAGAAGCGCCATTGCCTCTCCGTAGACCTTATGATTGGTGGGACGACCTCGGCGCAGATCATCATTGTCCATACAAGGCAGATCGTCATGAATCAAGGAATAGGTATGAATCGCTTCCACCGCACAGGCATACGGAAGTGCTTTTTCGGGCTCTGTTCCAAACAGTTTATAGAATTCAAGTACCAGATGAGGTCTGAACCGTTTCCCCGGCGCAAGCAATGAGTAGCGCATACTGTTCTTTAGAGCTGTATCTTCCGAAAGTGGTGGAAAGCATTCTTTCAGTGCTTCATTCACCAGTTCCGTGTTTTTTTGCAGTCTTTCATCAATTGAAGTCATACTTTTTCTCCTTTGCAACCTGCGCATAAAAATAGAAATAATACTATTTTAGTTATATTATACATAATGTTTGTGAAAAAGTCAACAGAAAAGAAGAAATAGGTGATAATTTATGCAATTTCAAATATTTCTAATCATTTTTGTTTTTTTACGGATTTTCTATTGAAATCACAACAAAAAAGTGGTATAATTGCCCTGTAAGTACGAATAAGAAGCAGGTTCTTTATGAAAACATCCTTTAAACCAATCAAAGATTTTTTGTATAAATTCATTTATCCCTCCGCAACCTTGTTTACCGTTTTAACCCTGTTGGTCTGTCTTGGTTCCAACCTTACTGTCAAACTCTCGACCCTATATATTTTTCTCTTTCTTTCCTTTGCCTTGACTGCCGCAAATCTGATTTTAAAGATCGAAAAAATGAATCTTTACTTTAGAGTTGCCACACATTTCTTACTTCTTGGCGGAGTTCTGTTTCTGACAGTCTATATGTCCGGCTATATGGCACATTCTGCCAATTGGGTGCTGATCCTCATTATATATGCCGTACTATATGCGATCCTTGCACCGATATTTCTCTTTATTCGTTGGAAAAGGATCAGAAAAGAAAAAACAGACACAACCTATAAAAAACTGTACTAAAAAAACGATCACCGAGGAATTTCTCTTCCTCGGTGATTTTCTGTTAAGATGTAGTAATAAAATAAAACCTGCAACCGATTTTTTTGTCATTTCAATCTTCTGTCTGTCTTTGTTGCCAACAACGTCCCGACCGACTGGAAAATCTGTACCATAATGATCAAAAGGATTACCGCAATGATCATCGTCGGATACTGATATCTGTAATAGCCGTAATTGATAGCGATCTTGCCGAGTCCTCCACCGCCGATTGCACCACTCATTGCCGAATAACCAAGAATCGTAGTAATGGCAATGGTCAGATTGGAGATCAGCGAAGGGACACTTTCCGGAATCATCACTTTTGTAATGATCTGGAACGGGGACGCACCCATGCTCTGTGCGGCTTCGATAATGTTTGGATTTACTTCTCTCAAACTCGTCTCGACTAACCGCGCTACAAACGGAAACGCCGCAAAAACGAGCGGAACGATCGTCGCTTTTGTACCAACAGAGGTACCGACAACTGCACGAGAGATCGGGATGACCATAATCATCAAAATCAAAAACGGAACGGAGCGAAGAAGATTGATCACAACATTAAGGATCTGCATGATGAATGGTGGCAAGGGCAAAACGCCTTTTTTATCACCGACCACCAAAAGAACACCGAGCGGCAGACCGATGACAAGAGCAAGGGCTGTGGAGAGAACCGTCACATAAAAAGTCTCCCAAATCGCAAACGGGATCTCCTCTTTCAGAACTTCCCAAGCCATTAACAGTTTATCGGCAGTAAACATATTCTCAAGATTCATTATTTATACCTCCTCCACAAAAATATTTTCGATAGAAGAAAGATATTCGATTGCTTCCGTCTGCTTCTCTTCCCCACCGGGAATACCGAGAAGCATTGTACCGTATACCTTGTCATCAACACATCTTGTCGCAGCCGAAAGAATATTGACCGGCAACTGTTTGTCAATAGCCATCTGAGAAATCACAGGCGTGCCGGCAGTCTTTGCGCCGTTGAAGATAACACGAATGCGCTTCTCATTATCGGGATTGGATACCAGTTCATCTGCACCGTTCGGGAACACCAATCTTCTCGCTGCTGCAGACTTCGGACTGGAGAATACCGTGCCAACTAATCCTTCTTCCACAACTTCGCCGCCGTCAAGAATGGCGACTTTATTGCAGATCTCTTCAACAACGCTCATCTGATGGGTAATAACGATCACCGTGATTCCCAGTTTTTTGTTAATATCCTTGATCAGTTCCAATATTGAATGCGTAGTATTCGGATCAAGAGCCGATGTTGCTTCGTCACACAGAAGAACCTTTGGATCTGTCGCCAAGGCACGCGCAATGGCAATACGCTGCTGCTGTCCGCCCGAAAGCTGCGCCGGATATGCTTTCGCCTTGTCGGGGAGCCCAACGATTTCAAGCAATTCCGCCGCTCTTTTCTTGGCTACACTTGACTTTACCCCCGCAAGTTCCATCGGGAAACAGATGTTTTTCAAGCAGTTTCTTTGCATCAGCAAATTAAATCCCTGAAAGATCATCGTGATGTCTCTCCGCTCTTTACGCAGTTCAGTAGCGGAAAGTGCGCCAATATCCAGTCCATCAATAAGAATCTGCCCTTCAGTAGGGCGTTCCAACATATTGATACAACGAACTAGCGTGCTTTTCCCGGCGCCGCTCATCCCGATAATGCCGTAGATATCGCCGTCCTCGATCGTTAAATTGATATTTTTCAGCGCTTCCACACTACCGCCGGCAGTGCGGAATATCTTGCTCAAATTCTTGATTTCAATCATGCCAGTATCTTCCTTTGATTTAATAAAGAAATGTGCATAAAAATGCATAGGGTTCAGTCATCCGATATAAAAACGTGGTATATAAAACGATACGGGCTGCATTCATTTGATACAGCCCGCCTCGGTTCAATCAGTGTTATTTATTCGCCCTTGATGGCATCAAGAGTGGTATATTTACTGCTGTAGATACCCATCGGCTCGTGGTGGATTTCGGAAACAGAAACGATATGTGTGCCATTTTCAGCATTGAAATCGTTCAAGTAAGGAATGTGTTGGAAATAGTTCGCATCTACTTCACCACTCTCAACAACCAAATTCGGCTGTACATAATCAGTGAATTCGATGATATCGAGTGTAATATCTTTGCTTGCAAGAACTTCTTTCGCAACCTTTAAGATGTCGGCATGGGGTGCGGGAGAAGCAGCGATTTTAATCGTCTGTCCCTTAAGCGCTTCATAGTCAACAGAAGCATCGGTGCCATCGGTAGCGTTCTTGATGTCGCATACAACAGCGCCGTTATAGGTCTTGGCAATGTAATCCACGACAGCCTGACTATTCACAGCCGCAATGAGCGCCTTGATCTTGTCGGTATTTTGGTTACCATCCTTAACTGAAATGATGTTCGGATAAGAAACATCGGTGCCCTCCGTGGTGATCGGTGTGATCTGCGCGGGAATAGCATAGTTTGAATTGATGATCGCATAGTCAACATCAGGCAAATTGTTTGGAAGCTGTGCCGCCTCAGCTTCAACAAACTTAATGTTATAAGGATTGGATGTGATGTCTCTGATGGTTGCTTCGGTGCCTACGTTCTCTTTCAGTTCGATGTAACCGAGAGATGCGAGGAGCTGAAGTGCTCTTGCTTCATTAGTAGTATCGTTCGGAATGGCAATGGTGATCTGATCATTCTTTTGACAAGAAGTAAAGAAAGATGCAGTGCCGATGCAAAGAATGGCGATAAGTACGAGGGAAATGATTTTTTTCATGTTTGTCTCCTTAAATAATTTTATATGTGATATGCTTTTGTACTCTGGGTTGTTGTGTCGATGCTCAAGTGTACCTACAATAAAAATCAGCAGAATATAGACGCGGGCATTGCCCACATTCGGAAATACCAATGTGCCATACAATAATGAAGTTTTTTCATAAACGAAGCTCCTTGTAAAGATAATTGCCGTATACACAAAAAAATCGGAAGTCCACCGGACTTCCTCAGCTTCCTCCCCATGATATAGATAGGGAAAAATCTTATGCGGAATAGCGGCGAACGATTGCATCAGAAAAAGCGTACATGTTGCACATGCACATAGAACACATTGTCATGCTAAACTTCTTCATACCCGTTCTCCTTCTTCGTTTGTTGCCACGATGATACCATACTTTTTTAACCTTGTCAATAGTTTTTTTGAATTTTGTCATTTTTTTCGTATTTCTCTATGATTGCACAGTGTTTTCGTCATTTTTCACAATTATTCACTTTATGCAGAAAAATATGAAAAAATATTCACTTTTTTCAAAAAACCTATTGACAAGGTCAAAAAAGCGTGCTATACTCTCTCCAAGTTCAAAAAACAAAACCCGAAATCATTGGGACGAGAACAAAGAAGGAGAAAATATCATGAAAAAAACACTTTCCCTTGTACTTGCTGTTTTAATGCTGGTACTCGCTGCATCCGCATTCGTTTCCTGCACAGGATCAGACACATCCACAGAGGACTCTGCCCCCACCCTCTCTGTCACCCCTTCCGCTTCAAACGATACAGAAAAACAGGTTTTGAAGATGGGCACAAATGCTTATTTCAAACCTTATGAATTCCATGAGGGCGAGACAATCGTCGGTATCGACGCAGAGATCGCGGCAGCAATTGCCAAGAAACTCGGTATGACTCTCGAAATCAGTGATATGGAGTTCGACTCCCTTCTAACCGCTGTAAACGCAGGCGATATCGATTTCGCTATGGCAGGTATGACCGTTACCCCAGAGCGTTTGGAAGAAGTAGATTTCTCTACCTCCTACGCCAATGGTGTTCAGGTGATCATTGTTAAAGAAGGCTCCGCAATTACCTGCTATGATGACCTCGTTGCAGAGGATGCAACCTATACAGTAGGCGTTCAGATCGGTACAACCGGTGACATGTATGCAACAGATGAGTTTGGTGAAAGCAGAGTTACCGGTTATGCAAACGGAAATGAAGCAGCGCTTGCACTGTCCGGAGGTGCTGTTGACTGCGTGATCATCGATAACGAACCTGCAAAAGCACTTGTTGCAGCAAATCAGGGTCTGAAAATTCTTGAGACAGAATATGCAAATGAGGATTATGCAATTGCTGTAAAAAAAGGAAACACAGAACTACTCAACAATATCAACGCAGCGATCGCTGAACTGATCGCTGATGGTACTGTCGATTCGATCATTGCAAAATACATCCCCGCTGAAGGCTGATCATTCGATTTACAACACAACATTCATTTTTTCGGGATTCCGCTTTTACGGAATCCCGAATTGTGTCTTTCTTTTCAGTTATAAACAGCCACGAAAGGGTCAATATAATGAATAAAAAACAGAAAATTCTTCTCTACACCCTTCTGCCGATCTTATTGATCGTTTTGATCTTTGCAGTGCTCTTAATCGACAAATACAGTGCCGGTGTTCCAAACGATGTCACCAAAGATGAGGCACAAACCTTAATCGATGAAGCTTTTGCAAAGATCCCACTTCCCATCGCACCGGCGGCTAACAAAATTTATGAGTCGTCAGATATCACCGTAAACAGCCTTGATTACGATGTTAAAACAGTGATCGCGCATTGCAGCTTTGAAACAGTTGACATTGCCACACTCTATAACGAGTATAAAACTCAGATATTCAGTGATGTTTACAACTATTTCACCAAAGAAACCGAAGCGGGAAAGAAAGTTTCGCAAACGCATATTCTGATCCACTTTGGTGAGCAAATCAACACATTGGTAGACGGCGCTTCGAAAACGAGCGGCGAGATCGATATTTATATCTATGATGTAGACGAAACACTGACAGTCTACCTTGATGATACAGTAGTTGACAAGGTTTTTGGCGGCATTCTTTCCGTTAGAGAAGACATTGATAAAACCGAAACAATTACGGTGTCTGGAGAAGAAGTTTCAATTATAAACAACAATTCTCTTCGTAAGGGGATAGCACAATGTTTCGGTCTTACAAACTATGATACCGAAAAGCCGGATACTTCTACCAAACTTCTTCGCCTGTGGAATTCCTTCCGCTCTGATTTTTACAAGAACTTTATCGAAGAAGATCGTTGGACATTCCTTGCGACAGGTTTAGGTAATACGCTTTTACTCACTCTCTGCGCTTTGATTTTGGGCGTGGTCGTCGGTTTTTTAACCGCTATGATACGTTGCACACACGATAAAGAAGGAAAATTCGGATTTCTGAACGGTATTTGTTCGCTATACGTAACCATCATCAGAGGGACACCGGTCATGGTGCAGTTACTGATTATTTATTTTGTCCTCTTATTACCGTTGGGCGTTCACAAATTCCTTGCCGCAGTCATCTGCTTCGGTCTCAACAGTGGTGCTTATGTGTCTGAGATCATCCGTGGCGGTATTATGGCAATTGATGTCGGACAGTTTGAAGCCGGCAGATCACTTGGTTTCAACTACGCACAGACGCTCTTCCTGATCGTTCTTCCCCAAGCATTTAAAGCAGTCCTACCCTCACTGTGCAATGAATTTATTGCCCTCTTGAAGGAAACATCCGTTGCCTTCTACATCGGTATAGGTGACCTCACAAGAGGCGGTTTAAAAATTCGTGCGATAACATACAGCAACTTTATGCCGCTTATCGCGGTGGCACTGATCTACCTTATTGTGGTATTGCTCCTCACAAAATTGGTAGGACTTCTTGAAAGGAGGCTTCGTAAGAGTGAACGCTGACAACCGTAAAGTAATTATTGAAGTAAAAAGTCTGAAAAAGCATTATAACGAAGGCGTGGTACACGCTCTCGACGGTGTAGATCTGGAGATTTGCGAGGGAGAAGTCGTGGTGATCATCGGTCCTTCAGGCAGCGGCAAATCCACCCTGCTACGTTCTTTGAATCTATTGGAGATCCCCACAGAAGGACACATCCTGTGCGAAGGAGTCGATATTACCAATAAAAAAGTCAATATCAACAAGCATCGTATGAAGGTCGGCATGGTATTCCAACACTTCAACCTCTTTCCCCACAAGACTGTTCTTGAAAATATGACGATGGCGCCGAAAATATTGCTTCACAAAACTGCTGAGGAAGCCGATCAAAAAGCGCTTGAACTTCTTGAGCGTGTCGGCTTGAAAGATCGCGCGAATGCCTATCCTTCCCAACTTTCAGGAGGTCAAAAACAGCGTGTCGCAATTGTTCGTGCCCTTTGCATGGAGCCGGAAGTATTACTCTTTGATGAGCCAACCTCTGCACTTGACCCGGAAATGGTCGGCGAAGTACTGGAAGTTATGAAAAGTCTTGCCAAAACCGGCATAACCATGGTCTGCGTCACGCACGAAATGGGATTTGCGCGTGAAGTCGGTACGAGAGTGATCTTTATGGACGGAGGACAGATCATTGAACAAGGCACGCCGTCTGACATATTCGATCATCCGCAAAGTGCAAGATTGCAGTCTTTCCTGTCAAAAATTCTTTGACAGGAGGCTGTTTTCGATTAAATTGCACAAATGGGGCGAAGATTACAGATAATTGCTTGCAACCATTGTGTATTATTACAATTTTCATATTTTTTAAAATTTTTATTTGATTTTATTAAAAAAATATGCTATAATCCGATCGTCAACATCAAAATATAAACGATTTAAACAGAGGTTTTACAAAAAATGACTAAGAAAGAACTCGCATCCGCCGTTGCTGAAAAAACAGGACTGACTAAAAAGGATTCGGAGGCTGCTGTAAATGCCGTTATCGAAACATTAACAGAGGCACTCGCGAATGGCGAGACCGTTCAGCTTACCGGCTTTGGCACTTTTGTTGCCAAAGAACGCGCTGCGCGCAAGGGCATCGACCCTCGCACCAAAATGACTATTGACATTCCTGCCACAAGAGTTCCCTCCTTTAAAGCAGGCAAGGTCTTAAAAGACGCCGTAGGCAAGTAATTTACACAAAACGATCGGGCAGAAAGAAGAATTCTGCCCGTTTGTTCTTTCTGTAAGAGGTTGACTGTATGAAGAAATTTCTATTAAAAATACAAGATCTGATTTATGGCAGACCGCTTGGGTGTAGTTGCCTGTTTTTGATGATCCTTGCTTTTTTGTTGTTGTTTGCTCCGACCGTTCTCAAGATCACACTGATTCTCTCCGGAACCTTTGGTTTCATATTCTTTTTGATTGCGGCTTTAAAAGGAAAGTATCATCAAAAGCGCCGTCCTTTTCTTGCTGTTGCAGTCGCTTTTCTTCTTTTGTCCCTCTCTTCCGCTTCTTGTTTTCTTTCATATGACCTCTACGACAAAAGAGTTTCGGAACTTGCTGTATTAGAGGAAACAGTGACCGTAAAAGGCTATCCTGTGGAAATAATTTATGAAGAAAACTTTTCCTCTCTTTATGTCATCAAGGTTACACATCTCAACGGAAAACGCGTTTTCGGTGTCCGAATTCTCGGAGAATTTTCCGGCAGATTTGCTCCTCTATATACGGTATATCAAGGCACGGTTTCGCTAAAAGTACCGGGTGACACCGATCCGTCCTTCGATGAATACACCTACTATCGTAAACAAGGCATTCACGCAACCGCAGTTTGTGAAGATGAATTTATTTCCACCGGAAAATCAGTTAAAACGCCTGAAGCTTTTTTCTATGACATGCGCACTGTTATCGGCAACATCATTGAAGACCACACCAAGGTCGGCTCTGCCGAATGCGGACTTTTAACAGTACTTTTGACCGCAGATACCTCGAAGATTCCTGACGATGTTCAAAGAAATTTCAAAACGCTCGGTCTTTCACATATCCTCGCCATCAGCGGTATGCACCTTTCTGTTTTGTTTACCGTATTTGATTATATTTTGCGAAAATTCAAACTGAGTATCAAGCCGCGTTCAATCATACTGACCATATTTATTCTGTTCTATATGGGTCTTTGTGGGTTTACTCTGTCGGTAGTACGTGCAGGAATCATGCTGTTTATGTTCATGCTTTCTTTGGTAGTCGGCGAACCTACCGACACACTCACGCCCCTTTTGCTCGCAGGCGGTTTGATCTGCTTGTTGTCACCGTATGCCATCTACGACTGTGGATTTTTGCTTTCATTCTTTGCAACGCTCGGTTTGTTGACAGTAGGTAACCAACTGACAGTCAGAAAAAGAATGAAGATGAAATGGTATCAAAAGGTACTTTGCTACTTCGAAGCTTCCCTCGCCGCATCACTTGCTGCACAACTTGCCGTATTACCGATCGTATACGACACTTTCGGATATCTATCTTTAGCGTCTCCTGTTTTTACACTTCTTCTTTCGCCGATATTCACGGCAATATTGTATATTGAACCATTTGCCATTCTGTTTTCTTTTATTCCGTTTTTTTCTGAAATACTGTTTATTCCTCTGAAGCATCTATGCAAAATTGCAGTGTGGATCACCGATCTTTCATCTTATGTCTGCCATCTGACTGTCAGCATCGACAGAAGGATCACGGTGATATTCATTGCGGTCATCATTCTTCTTTTCTTTCTGTTTTTCTTCTCTGAACATAAAAGAATGATCTCTCTGATCCTTACCGCAAGTTATTTCGTCTTCTGCGGAATTTCTTATGTACTCCCCTATTACAGCAAACCGATTGCCGTATTTGCAGTTAACAATGATAATGATATACTTTGGCTTTCCGATGCTAAAAATGAAAGCGCACTTATTGATTTGTCAAACGGAAGTTTTACAAATCAAAATCTCGCTCTGTATTACACTTCAGAAAGAACAAAAGACAGAAACCCGGAAACGATCGTTCTCACCCATTATCATCAACGGCATATCGCAACATTCAATCGACTTTGTATGAGATATTATATTGATCAGATCTATCTTCCGACACCTATGGAACAGGATGAAAACGTCTATCAGTCAATTATTTCTATCGCAAAAAATCATAACGTCAAAGTGAACATTTATGATGGCAACAGCGAATTTGAGATCTGCGGCTATATCTTCTTCGGTTATGACCGACAGTATTTGAAACGCTCGACTCATCCTGTATTTACCTTCTGTCTCAGCCGAGGGGAAGAATGCGTTCGCTATTTTTCTTCCTCATATCCGGAGGTAGCACAAGATAACCTCTTTCAAAACAGCAATTATTTCGGCACGCACGGGCCGATTATCAAAACAAGGCTCAAAGAGCGCTTACTTTCTGCTTCTTCCTTCTTTGCAAGCGAAGAAGTCTACAGGGATTATCAACTGTACAAGAAGTATTCTGATGATGACCTGCTTTACTTTGAATTTGAATAGTCCTTTTTAATATCTCTTCCTTACTTGGAAGGGATATTTTTTTCGTGATCGGAAAATACTATCCAAAAAACCCAAAGAAGGTAAAAAATGAATTTACGAACGATCTACAAAAAAGTTAAAAAACATCCGGAAATCGCAGACAACACGATTCTATGCGCCGCTCTGTATGCCGCATCGGAAAACAAAGCTCTAAAAAACACCGCATGTAAAGATCTCATTCTCGCATTTTCCGAACATCTTTTAAAAAAAGATACACTGAATGATTGCGAAGAATACCTCAGTAGCTATTTTTCGAAAAAGCCTCCTTCCGACAAATTATTGCATCTTTCACGTGATTGCCTTCTTGCGGGGTTGTTATACTATCTTTCCCTTGAAAATGCCGATTTTTCGCCTGCTCATTCAATTTTTCTGAAAATTGATCGCTGTGATTACGATGCACTCTTCAAACGCTATTCCGAAGTACACAGAATTCTCTGTGGCAGAAACTGCTTTCATTACCGCATCACTGATGAAGAGGGACAGCGATACATCAGAGAACTGGTGTATCGCTACGCCCAAAGCCATCGGATTACCGAAAAGAATGCCGCCGGTCTTCTTACAGAAGAAGACCTTCGTTTTAAGCGCCAACGTATCAAATACTTCTACGGCGGATTGTTGATATTCCTGACTGCACTGTTTTGGACATTTTTGATCTTATATTGCGGTGTTCTTCCTTTTCTTTTCCTTGCAATTCCCGGTTTTATGTTGGCATATGAGATCATACAGATTGTTGCTTCCTTCTTTCTGAAAACCGCCCCCGTGCTCAAGATCAAAAAAAACTCAGAAGAAGCAACTGTGCTGACTGTTATTACTTCAATTCTTACCAGCGAAAAAGATGCAGACAAATTAGTAAAAAAACTTTATAAAATGCGTCGAATGAATCGGAATGGTGCGCATCTCTTCGGACTGCTCCTTGATTTTCCGGAAGGAACACAACCGGAATTTGATGGGGAAAAGGCGCTCATAGACTATTTAGTCAAAAAGATCAACGAACTCAATAAGAAAGAAAACTGCTTTCTGCTCTTTATCCGAAAAAGGAGCTATCTTTCTAAAGAACAAAAATATCTCGGTTGGGAACGAAAAAGAGGGGCGCTTATCCAGTTGGCTCGTCTTTCACGCGGCATGGATGAAAATGCCTTTTCAGCCTTGATCGCAGATCCAAATAAACTGAAAAGCGCAAAGTATATTTTGACTCTTGATGCTGATACCGAGCTTCGCTTCGACGCAGTGGACTGCATGATGCGTGCCATGCTCCACCCTTACAACAAACCGATCGTCAAAAACGGCATCGTTATTTCCGGATACGGTATTCTGCAACCGCGTATCGTCACCGGAGTAGACTCCTTTGGGCGTTCCCCGTTTTCTGTTCTCTTTTCCGGAAGCGGAGGAATTGACAGTTATCAAAATACCGTTTTTGATTTTTATCAATGTGTTTTCGGAAAAACAGCTTTCTGCGGAAAAGGCATCTTTGATATTGACGTTTTTCTTGAAACAGTAGACGGAAAATTCCCGGAAAACAGAATTCTCAGTCATGATATCTTAGAAGGAACAAGAATGCGTTGCGGCGCAATGACAGAATTGGCACTCACCGATTCTACCCCTGCAACAGCACTATCCTATTATAAAAGGCAACACCGATGGCTTCGCGGAGACTATCAAAATATTCTGTTTCTTCTCCCGCGTCTCCCGGACGGCACGGTCAATCCGATCGACAAAGTCTCTTTATTCATGCTTTTTATGAATGTCATCCGGGGAATCACCCCTATCTTTTCCCTTGCCTCCCTCTTTTTCGCGACACCTATGACAGAATCGAAGTGCTTTGTTTTTTTGACATTCTCATTTTCCTATATGCTTTTTCCGCTCTTGTATACTGTGTTACGTACCGCTCGCTATATCGGAAGGCAGTTTTATTCTCCGGCACTTCAAAATGTCTGGCAATCGGTATGTCAAACGGCATTCACACTCTCTGCGCTTTCCTTTACCTCGTTTCTCTCGGCAGATGCACTGATTAAAGCACTCTACCGATCACTGATCTCTGAAAAGAAACTGCTCGAATGGGTCACTGCGGATCAGTCGGAAAGAAAAAACAAAAATAAAAAAGGGGCGGCGCTGCTCGGCATATACTTCAAAAAAACTTTCCTTTCGACGACGGTTGGACTGCTGATGCTCTTTTTTTCGCATGGAGGATTCATCCGCATGTTTGGACTGTCTTTTGTCCTTTTTCCGCTCGTCTCTTATCTGATTTCACGCCCTTTTAAACAAAGAGAACCAACATTCAAGGATCAAACGACTGTACTTCGCTATGCAAAAGACAGTTTTAATTTTTTTGATCAATTCGTAACCGAAAAAGAACGGTATCTTCCTCCTGACAACTTTCAGGAGATACCGGATGAAACGATCGCACACCGAACGTCACCTACGAATATCGGACTGTATCTATCTTCTTTGGTTGTCGCGTACGATCTGGGGTTCATTCGGGAAAAAGAACTGCTTCGTCGTTTGTCTCTAACGATCGACAGCACACTTTCCCTTCCGAAATACAGTGGACATCTTTACAATTGGTACAACACGCAAACCGGAGAGATCCTCGGGACGCCGTATATCTCATCTGTCGACAGCGGCAATTTCGTCATTTCTCTCATCGCCGTGAAGGAAGCGATCAAAGATCTGCCCGACAGTGCGCATCTCGTTAAAAAAATTGAACAAATGATCTGCGACACCAATTTTTCCTTTCTGTATGATCCAAAGAAAAAACTGCTTTCCATCGGATACGATCCCATTAAAGAAGAACGTAGTGAAAACTGCTATGACCTCTATGCCAGCGAAGCGCGCAGTTCCTATATCTTCGCGATTGCAAAAGGCCAGATTCCCATTGAAAGTTGGGCAAAACTCTTTCGACCAATCACTGTCAAAAACGGCTATATCGGGATACTTTCTTGGTCAGGTACGGCTTTTGAATACTTTATGCCATCTCTCTTCTTCCCGATATATCGTAACACATTACAATATGAATTGCTCTGCTTTGCGATGTCTATACAAATGGAAGAACGATACGGCGGCATTTGGGGAAAATCTGAAAGTTGCTATTTTCAATTTGACGGATCAATGAATTACCAATACCGTGCATTCGGTTCCCCCGTGCTGGCACTCGACAAAGAAGCCAAACAACACGATGTCATCTCCCCCTATTCCTCTTTTTTGATGTTTGCACTGGAGAATCATTACCCACTCAATAATCTCAAACACCTTGAAAAAGCAGGCGCATACGGCAGGTACGGCTTTTATGATGCCGTTGATTTCACACCTTCTCGCGTCGGCAAAGGATACGCAGTCATTCGCTGCTATATGTCACATCACATCGGTATGAGTTTGATCGCCGCGGACAACGCTCTTACAAACGGCATTTTTAGAAAGCGCGTCATGTCCGATCCGGATATTGCGGCAGTTGGCGAACTGCTGACCGAACGTATTCCCGCAGATACACCGAAGGCACAGATCATTTCAAGAGAAAACAGCCGTGCTTTCCGCATTGAATTTCCTTCGATCGGGGAACACCTGCATCAAAATGAGTGGAGGCATTCACAGTTTGCACTCATTAGAGGAACAAAAATGTCAGTGATCGTATCCGAGGACGGTTATGTTGGGCTTTGCTGCAAGAACCGATTGATCACCCCACCATACACTGCAAAAGAACGCTTTCAGATCCGTTATACAAAACAAAACGGCACGCAAGATGTGCTACTAAAAAACAGTCGCCTATTCTGCAAAGAAGAACAGATCCGCCTTGAAAACGAAGAGTGCTTGCTGATCTTCGGCAGATCCGGCGGAAGCATTACTATGAATATTCAAATGAAAAAAGCCGAAGAGGGCGAATCTGTCGAGATCGAAACTCCGATTCTTCTTTGCAGTGAAAATGAATACCAGACACATCCCGCTTTTCAACAACTTTCTGTTGAAGCGGAATATCTTGATCATACACTGATCTTTTCAAAACGATCCGGTAGTAAAAATCAGGATGTCTGTTCATTTTCCTGCACTGCAAGCAGCGAAAACATTCTATACCGCACATCTGCCGACCAAGAGCTTTCAATTCCGCACGACCGCACCTTCTGTAGGGCTCCGAAGTTAACCGTATCGGAGAGAATCACTACAACAGGACCATATACAATCTCCTTCCGATTTGCACTTGCCGAAAATAAAAGTGAGATCAAAAAAATTCTTTATGAAAAAGAGGAGAGCAGGAAGACCTGTAAGGCAAACAAAGAGGAATACGCACTGATCGATTACAGCGCATTGCTGTTAAAGGTTGTACTGTCAAAAGGACGCTTAAAAAAAGAAACAGAAGGATATCGAATAGAAGAACTTTGGCGATACGGAATTTCAGGAGATTACCCGATCATTCTCTTGCGTATTAACGAACAGAGACCATCAGAACGGCTGTTAAAGATGGTGTCACGCCTTGTACGAACACAGTACCGTCTCTATTGCGCGGGTATCAAGAGCGATCTGGTATTTCTATGCAAAGAACAGGAGCATTATTTTCATCCCATGAAAAATGCCCTGATGAACACGATCAAAGACGGGTGCGGCAGTGCGATCTACAAAAAAGACGGAGGGGTGCACCTTATTCAGGATGCACACGCAAATGAACTTCTCCTCGCCTTCGCGCATGCCTTTGCGGTACTGGATGAAGACAGTATTTTTGAACGAGTCGCAAAAGAACTTGAAAGCCATTTGGAAGATCGGTTCTTTCCGGAAGGACCTTTGAAAGTATCTGAGCGGACATTTCAAATGAATGATCGGAGTGTCACATTGACCGGAGGAGAAAAAAACGATATTCCCTGGTCATATATCTATTGCAACAGAGAATTCGGAACACTGTTGACCGATAAAAGCCTCGGGTTCACATGGTACAGAAATGCGGGAGAACTGCGCCTAACGCCTTTTTCGGGAAAAGAAGAGGAAACACCCGTGGGAGAACTTCTTCTCTGGAAATACCAAGGCGAGAGCATTGATCTTATCAAAAACGCGGACAGTGTCACCTTTTATGCAGATCATGCAGTTTACAACGGTAAACTCCGTGAGATCAATTATCAAATCTCGGTAACAGTCGATCAAAATCTTGACGTAAAAGTGGTCATGGCTGCATTCTTCAATCACGGAGAAAAATGTGAACCGACAGTGGAATATCGTCTGCGTCCCTGTATACACCGTTTGGATGACGGAAAAGTTTCAAAAAAGCAGATCGAAGATACCCTCTTTTACAGCCGCACCGTTTTTTATAATAACATGCGCGTGACCGCATATCTTACCGAACCGGAAAAGCGCATAACGATCAAAAAAGGGGAAAGAAAAGAGATCTTCTTTCTCTTCGGATGCTATGAACAGGGCAAAGATCGGAATTACTATCAAGTCAGAAAAGAATTTGCAACACTCTCTCTTGTAAAAAAAGCGATGGATCCTCACCCTGTTGAAAGTGTTTTTAGAGTAGAAAGCGGAATGCCCGAAATTGATCTTTTCTTTAATCATTATCTAATTGAACAGATCAAAAAAAGCAGACTGTACGGACGAACAGGTTACAGTCAGCCGGGCGGCGCATACGGCTTTCGCGATCAGCTTCAAGATGCCGTAAATCTCTTAAGCGTTGATGAAAGCATTCTTTATAAACAGATTCTTCTCGCAGCCGAGCATCAATTCACAAAAGGGGATGTACAACATTGGTGGCATCCTCTTGACGAAGATCAGCTTTTGGGAGATGCAGGTGTGCGTACGGAATGCTCGGATGACCTTCTCTTTTTGGTGTACTGTTGTGCGGAATATCTTGAAAAAACGGGTATGACCGAGATTCTTGACGAAATGATCGGATACCTTGAAGCGCCACCGCTAAAAGAAGGAGAAGAGCGCTTTGAACGCCCACTGAGATCGCAGAAAAAAGAATCGCTATACCTTCATTGTGTACGTGCGCTTGATTTGGCATTGGACCGTCGAAGTGACACAGGACTGGCATTCATCGGAAGTTGCGATTGGAACGATGGATTCTCGGCAATTCGCGGAACAAGTGTGTGGCTGACACAATTTCTCTGCTTGACACTCCAAAAATTTCTGCCTTATTGCAAAAAAGAAGAAAAAATACGCTATACAAGTGAGTTACCAAAATTAAGGGAGGCGATTGAAAAAGAATTTTGTGAGAACCGATATCTGCGTGCATATTTTTCAAACGGTGAACCACTTGGAAAGGAGAGTTGTGCTTACTGCAAAATTGACCTTTTGTCTCAAGCGTTTGCGGTCTTCATCGAAAAAAACGCTCGTTCTGCAATTGCCATGAACACGGCATATCAAAAACTTTTTGACGAAGAACTGCTACTTTTCCGCCTGTTTGCACCGGCTTACGATCATGAGGAAAATTTCCCCGGATATCTCGGCGGATACTGCCCGGGGTTCAGAGAGAACGGCGGACAATATACCCATGCTGCTATCTGGGGCGCAAAAGCTTTGTTCATGCTTAATGAGAACGAAAAAGCAATGAAGGTCTTACTCGGTTCCAACCCACTCTACCGACAAAAAAGGTGGGGAAAGCAGTATGCGCTTGAACCGTATTCGATTGCCGGCGACATTTACTATGCAAAAGGAGAAAAGGGACGCGGTGGTTGGAGTCAGTACACCGGTGCCGCCGGTTGGTACTATTCCGTTCTCTTGGAGGATCTGATCGGCTACAATCAATCGGAAAAATACTTCACGCTTTCTCCTCATCTCTCTAAAACACTGCCTTGTCTTCGCTTTTTTATCAACAAAAGAGACACCCAATACACAATCGAAATGTCACTGGGTGAAAAAAACATCCTTCTTTTGGATGAAAGACCCGCAGAAAACCGATTTTTCTTTGACAAAGGACGGCATATTATCAAATTAGTTCTTGCAAAATCGCAAAATATGTAGTATAATAACAAACAGCGATTTATTTTCGATCAAAATAATACACGACACAAGGAGAAAGAAGAAATGTCCGATTTTCAGGTCTATCCGGGAATTCGTCTTCACTATTTTAGGGAAGAACGTTTCAAAAATGACTATCTTTCGGTCAATTTTCTTCTTCCTCCTTCTGTATATGATCCGGCGCATGCTGCATTATTGGCACCGGTACTCCGACTCGGAACCAAAAAACATCCTGATTTTGCATCACTTAACAGAGCTGCGGAAGAAGCATACGATGCGTCTCTTGCCATCAAACCATACAGAAAATACGGAGTTTCCGTTCAACCCTTTTCGATCGTCTATTTAAACGAGCGATTTCTGCCGATCAACGAGAAAGTCAGGGAATCCGCATTCGATCTGCTTTTTGAAGTCATGCTTGATCCGCTCGTCAAGCGCGGTGCATTCAAAAAAGAGATTGTAGACAACGAGCGAAAAAATCTCATTGATGCCATGAAGGCTGAAAAAAACAACAAACCTCGGTATGCATTGCGACAATGTCTCAAAATGCTCTGCCCTGATGATTTTTTTGCGCACAGTGATGCCGAAAAATTCGCAGAACTACGAAGGGTCACCCCGACCTCCCTTTACCGTTACTACAAGGATGTCATCAACAAGTCCACGATTGAGATCTTCTATTTCGGTAGCACAGACGAAGAGATCATCAAAGCAGAACTGTCCGCACGCTTAGCACCGCTGTTTGGGGATAGAACGCCGTTTTCTGTTTCTTGCGTTAAAAATCATTCCGAGACTTTTGTAGAAAAGTCAGAAAGAACCGATGCCGCACAATCGGTTCTTGTCATGGGATACCGTACAGACATTCTGCCTGATTCATCTCTTTATCCTGCGCAGCTCCTGTTCAAAGAGCTTCTTGCCGACGCACCTACCAGCCTACTCTTTATGAATGTGCGCGAAAAAGAAAGTCTGTGCTACTTTTGCAGCAGCTATGCCGAGCCGGCATCTGGATTGTTCCTGCTTTACAGCGGAATAGACCGCAAGAACAGATCAATCACAGAAAATGCGATTGCAAGGCAGATCACGGCAGTCAAGAAAGGCGAATTCTCGCTCGAACAGTTGGAAGGTGCGAGAAAATCAAAAATCGGCACATTGCGCGAGATTGCAGATAGCCCCGGGTATACGGAAAGTTGGCAGATCTCCTCCCTTTTGATCGGTAAAAAACAGTCTCCGGAAGAAATGATCGACTTACTAATGCATGTCCGTAAAGAGGACATCATGGAAGTTGCCTCCCATTTAAGTCCGGCATGTACATTCTTTTTGGAAGGAACACAAAGGAACCGCTATGCTTGAACATTTTATTCCGCTAATGGATGAGCACTATCATTCGTTTGTACACAAAAGCGGTCTGCGCGTCCTCATTTCGCATAAAAAATTCAATACCTCTTTTGCTATTCTCGGTGTTGGCTTCGGATCAGCTTATGAGGAGTGTTGCCTAAACGGTAACACACACTCTTTTCCCGCAGGCACCGCTCATTTTCTTGAGCATAAACTGTTTGAAAACGAAGACGGCGAGGACACTTTCCTGAAACTTTCCAGAACTGGCGCCAACGCAAATGCATACACCGCACCCGACAAAACCTGCTACCTTTTTTCCGCCTCCGAACAGTTGCACGAATCTCTTGAGATCCTGCTTCAATCGGTCTTGCACCCCTATTTCACAGAAAAGAATGTCAAAAAAGAAACAGGGATCATTGCTGAAGAGATCAAGATGTACAAAGACGACCCGGCAGATGCCCTGTATCACACGTTGCTTCGCTGTATGTATCAAAACAATCCCATAAAAAAAGACATCTGCGGCAGTATTTCTTCCGTCAAATCGATCACACCAAAGGTCTTATATGAGGCTTATTGGCATTTCTATACTCCTGAAAATATGGTCTTATCCCTTTGTGGGCAATTTGAGGAAGACCGGGTCGTTGAGATTTTAAACAGTATGTTCCCTGCCGTTTCAAAGAGTCGGCAAAAGCCGATGATCCTTTTGCGCGACGACCATCCATCGTGCTGCTTCAAGCGTTTTGCAACCATCAGAAGAGATATTCCCACCCCCTCTGTCGCGTGCGGGATCAAAGCAGGGCAATTCTTTGAGGATCCCGCATCGCAGTTCCGCCGTTTTTGTGCGCTCAATGTCATTGCTCATGCGCTGTTTTCCCCGTCCGGTCGCTTGGTCTCTGATCTTTTGAAAGACAATATCGTTCCCGATGAGCCGGATTATGAGATCGTACACAATCGCGTCTGCTCACATATCATTTTTGCCAGTTACAGTTACGATCACCTGCTACTTAAAAAGCGGTTAAAGACGCGTATTGCAGAAGTTGCCGAATTTGGGGTGAGTGAAGAAGAATTTCAGCGCGCAAAGCGAGTGTTATATGCCGATTTTGCGGATAATTTCAATTCAGCGGAAGAATGTGCAACCAATCTGATGTCCGATACCCTTGAAGAGTTGGATACAGACACCATGGGGGAAATGATCTTCAACCTCAAGCGCACAGATGTCAACACAACCGTGAAAGAAGTGCTGAGTCAAGAATCTGTTGCGATCGCCACTTCTCTTCCAAAGCAAACAAAGAAAGGAGTCTACTATGTTTGAAGCAATTATTACATTTCTTGAAAAGATCGGTCTCATCTTTGATCCGGTGGGAAGCATCCACTTCGCTAGCTACGGAGAGCCGTTTTATATCTCCTTTGAGGGACTGGGGATCGGACAGTTCAAAATGAATCCTGTTGCCATTCCCATTGGAAACGGCATTCGTTGGTATGGAATCATCATTGTTATCGGTATCATTTTAGCATTCTTGTACGTTTCCAAAAGGGCTACGGCAATCGGATACAAATTTGACGATCTTCTTGATTTTGTTCTGGTCGTTGTTCCCTGTGGCGTACTGGGCGCAAGACTGTATGAAGTCTTCATGGGAGATGGCTATAACTGGTCCAACTGGTACCGCATTTGGGATGGAGGGCTCGCAATCTACGGCGCAGTAATTGCCGGAGCACTTGCCATCGTCGCTGTCGGTATCTACAAAAAAGTACGTATTTTAAGGCTGATGGACTGCACCGCACCAGCTGTCATGATCGCACAGGCGATCGGCAGATGGGGAAATTTTTGCAACGGTGAGGTATTTGGCAGGGAAACCGACAGTTTTTTGCGTATGGGACTTTCAAGCATCGAAGGCGGATCGCAGGTTTTTGTCCATCCGACATTCCTTTATGAATCTCTTTGGAATATTCTCGGATTCATTTTGATCAACATTTTCTTTAAAAAGAAAAAATTTGATGGGCAGATCGTATTGGAATATTTTGCGTGGTACGGTTTGGGCAGATTTTTTATCGAAAATCTGCGAGACGGCGGATTGCCGCTTCATTTGTTCGGCTATGATTTCCGCGTTTCTTCTGTTGTGGCACTACTCAGTTTTACCGTTTCAACCGTCCTGTTTATCGTATTTATCTCTAAAAAGAGATCGGATAAATTGGACCTTCCCTGCTATTACCAAAAAACGGAATTGACAAAAGGGGAGGAGAGCCTGTGACCGATAATAGCGCAACAATCATCGACGGCAAAGCGCTTGCCAAAACCATTCGCAGCGAGATTTCGGCAGAATCCGACCGTTTTTTTCAAAAAAACGGTCGCGCCCCCGGACTCGCTGTCATCATTGTCGGAGAAGATCCCGCATCGAAAATTTATGTACGCAACAAGCATAAGGCTTGCGCCGAATGCGGCTTTTACTCAGAGGTCATTGAGTTGCCGGAAAGCACAGCCGAAAATCGATTGATCGACAAAATCGAAGAACTCAATGCGCGCCCTGAAATTGACGGCATTTTGGTACAACTACCCCTTCCCACGCATATTGACAGTAAAAAAATCATCAACACCATACGTCCAGACAAAGATGTGGACGGATTTCATCCCATCAATGTCGGTAAACTTCTGACCGGCAATTATGTACTGACGCCCTGCACGCCTGCAGGCGTGATCGAGATGCTTCATCGATATGGTGTGCGTATCGAAGGCAAGAAATGCGTGGTAGTGGGCAGAAGCAACATCGTCGGCAAGCCGATGTCTATCCTGCTCATGCAGGAAAACGGCACAGTGACCGTCTGTCACTCAAAAACAATTGATTTGAAGAACGAATGTTTGACCGCCGATATTTTGATCGTCGCCGTCGGGCACGCACACCTTATTACCGCGGATATGATCAAGCCCGGAGCGGTCGTCATTGATGTCGGCGTCAATCGTTGTGAAAACGGCACTCTTTGCGGCGATGTATGCTTTGAGGAAGCGAAATCCGTCGCTTCTATCATTTCCCCAGTTCCCGGAGGGGTCGGACCAATGACCATCACGATGTTAATGAAAAACACTCTTGTGGCAGCAATAAACAGAACTTTTGGCAAGGAATAACATGGAAAATAAAAAACGAATTCCGCTATGGTCTACACTTTTGATCGATCTTCTGTGTTTTTTGCTTCTTGCGGGAACACTTGCAGGCTATTTCCTGCTACTTCCGCGCACGGCAGTCGGAGAAGAACTAAATAATACCATGCCGCTCAAGACCTTTTCCCTTCCGGTAGGTGAAGGAGAATACAAAGCTTTGGAACAACTGGTCTTGAACCAAAAGAGCGGGGATTATCACCGTGAGATCCTTGAAAGCTATACAGATCCCGAAAAGCAATTGGTCATAACAAAAAACGAAGTCGGCACAGAAAACGAAAAGGTCACATGGTATGCAGTCGATGTCTATGTCACTGACATTACCGTTATTTCCACATATGTTTCGGTGGATGACAACGGCGAGATCGTCAACAAATCCGTTTTGAAGCAAGCTGAAGAATGCGATGCGCTCCTTGCTCTCACGGGGGATACTTTTTCAATGTCTCAGGACGGCATTATCGTGCGAAACGGATTACTTTACCGTAGCGACGTCCGCACCGCAAACGATATTTGTTTGCTCTCAATGGACGGAAGCATGCAGGTATACCGCTCGAAACAACTTTATACCATTGCCGATCTTGAAAAGAAAGGCGCATGGCAAGTCTTTACTTTCGGACCTTCCCTGTTAGATGAAAACGGAGAACCAAAAGAAGAGTTCAATATTGCCGCTTCCCACCTTTCCGATCTTAGTTTTGAGCATCCGCGTACCGCCATGGGCATGGTCGAACCGGGACACTTTGTGTTCGTTTTGGTCGATGGAAGAGATGAGGGCTATTCGCGTGGCGCAACCTTTCCCGAACTTGCAAAGATCATGAAAAATGAAGGTTGCAGTGTTGCATATAATCTTGACGGCGGTCGCTCTGCCGTTATGACATATGAGGGCAAGTGGGTCAATCAACCGTACAAAAACGGCCGCGGAATCAGTGATATCATCTATCTTGCCAAATACAAGAAAGGAGAAGACAAATGAATCGTTTCTTAAAATATTTCAAGTTGATCTTCCCACACTACTTATTGGTCGTATCCGCAACGCTGATCACGCAATGGATCTTGACACTGTTCAACCCCAATCTCGGACTTTTGAGTATGAACAATATCGTAGTGTGCATTGAATTCATTCTGCATTTTGTCATCTCGGCAGTTGGTGCAATTTTTTGGATCATCGACATTTATAGAAAAAAATAACAGAAAATTACCGTTGACATCTTGCAAAACAGAGCTGTTTTTGCTATAATGTCGGCGTTATAAACGATATCATACTGTCCGCACGGACAGAGACAGGAGCGATATATGGCAGAGTTTTTATCAAGCAATGAGAAGCGTACTCACTATTGCGGCGAGGTAACTGCGGCAGATGTCGGAAAAGAAGTATGTGTAATGGGTTGGTGCCAACGTCAAAGAGACCTTGGTGCGCTCATTTTTATTGATCTGCGCGATCGTACCGGCATTCTTCAGCTTGCCTTCGACACCGAAAGCGACAAATCGATCTTTGACAAGGCGTTCGGTGTACGCGCAGAGTATGTCCTTGTTGCCAAAGGAAAAGTCAGAAAAAGAGGCGAGGGTGCTATCAATCCCCATCTTCCGACCGGCGAAATAGAAGTCTTCGTGAAGGAACTCAAGATTCTTTCCGCAGCACAGACACCTCCTTTTGAGGTTTCCGACAGCAAAAAGGTTAAGGACGAAACGGCGCTGAAATACAGATACCTCGACTTAAAACGTCCGGAACTTCAGAGAAACATCAGAATGCGTCACGAGATCGCCAAAGTGGCAAGAGAATACTACTACGAGAACGGATTCTATGAGATTGAAACGCCGATGATGATCAAATCAACTCCAGAAGGTGCAAGAGACTATCTCGTTCCTTCAAGAGTCCACCCCGGTTCATTTTATGCTCTTCCCCAGTCTCCGCAGATCTACAAACAACTTCTGATGCTTGCCGGTTTCGACAGATACATTCAAATTGCAAGATGTTTCCGCGATGAAGATCTACGTGCAGACCGCCAGCCGGAATTCACACAGATCGACCTTGAAATGTCCTTTGTGACACAAGAGGACATCATAGAGATCAACGAAGGATTCATCAAACGGGTATTCAAAGAAGTACTTGATGTGGACGTGCCCACTCCGATGCAGAGAATGACCTATTCCGACGCAATGAATCGTTACGGTTCGGACAAACCGGATACCAGATACGGTATGGAAATTGAAAACATTTCAGAAACGGTGAAAAACAGCAATTTCTCTGTCTTTTCTTCCGCACTTGAAGGGGATGGGATCGTTGCCGCCATTGTTGCAAAAAGTGCAGCCTCTTCCCTTTCGAGAAAAGAAATCGACAAACTGGCAGAACACGCAAAAGGTATCGGTGCAAAAGGTCTTGCATACATTCGTTGGCAAGAAGATCAGCCGAATTGCTCCTTTGCAAAGTTTCTTGCCGAGGGTGAACTGGATGCCATCGTTTCAAGACTCGGCATGACTAAGGGGGATGTCGCCCTCATTTGCGCAGACAAGAAGAAGGTAGTTCTGCCAACACTCGGAGCGCTGCGTACCTTGGTTGCAAAAAAACTGGACGTCATTCCGGAAGGTCAATTCAATTTTCTTTGGATCACCGAATTTCCCTTCTTTGAATGGAATGAAGATACCCAACATTGGGATGCCATGCACCACCCCTTTACCATGCCGTTAAGGGAATGTCTGCCGATGCTGGAAAGCGATCCCGGTTCCGTCCGAGCAGAATGCTACGACATGGTCTTGAACGGTACCGAACTGCTGTCCGGTTCGATCCGTATCACTGACTGGCAACTTCAGGAAAGGATGTTTAATCTTCTCGGGCTTTCGGAAGAGGATATCGAAAGGAAGTTCGGATTCCTTGTCGAAGCATACAAATACGGTGCCCCACCGCACGGCGGCTCCGGAATGGGGCTGGACAGACTTGCTATGGTGATGTGCGGAGCGGACAGCCTCAGAGATGTTCTTGCCTTCCCGAAGGTACAGAATGCGTCCGAATTGATGAGCCAGTGTCCCGCACCCGTGGATCCCGCAGACTTGTCGGTTTTGGGCATCGCCCTGACAGAAAAAGAAGATTGATTGAATTTTTAAGGCATCTGCGGTTGCAGATGCCTTAAAAGCAGAAAAGATCAATTTTTCAGTAGTTTTCGCTATAAAAATCATGAATAAACTGTTGCTTTTTTTTTAGAAATATGCTACAATACGCACAGATCGAATGATCAATATATCATGAAAGTGAGAAACGATTATGAAAAAGTTTATCGCAATTCTTTTGGTTGCCATAATGGCTATGAGCCTTTGTGCAATCAACACTTCTGCAACAGATAAAACCGTTGATGAAAACGGCAACTACATTGCCGCAAGTGTTACAAACTTCGGCTTTTCGAGTTTCGGTGACCTTAACAAGCCCGAAAACATCCTTGATGGTGATGAAAGCACCTGTACCGGTTCTAACTTTAGTGAAGGCACCGAGCAAGGCATTTACTTCAATCTGAAGAAGATTGGATACGTTGATAGGATCTTCATTCAGTGCAAAGAGGAAGGTACCACTACTCATGAAGATGGCACTACCCGAGGAACATACAGTATCTATGCAGTAAACGGTGAGAAGACCGAATTAATTGCAGAAAATGTACCGGCAATTACCGGTACAAACGGCGGTTATACTGTGAAACTCGATAAGGCTGTAAAGGCTGAGTCCATTAAGGTTGTCATCACCTCTTGGCAGGGCAACTGTTGGGCTTGCGTAGCTGATATGACTGTTCACCACGCTGAAGGAACTGAACTCATTGATGTTATTGTTGATGAAAACGGAAACTATATTCCAGAAAGTGTTACAAACTTCGGCTTTTCTGACTTTGGAAATATCAATAAACCCGAAAACATTCTTGATGGTGATGAAAAAACTTGTACGGGTTCCGGTTTTAATGAAGATGCCGAACAAGGTATTTACTTCAATCTAAAAAAAGCCGGATATGTTGACACCATCTTCATTCAGTGCAAAGAGGAAGGTACCACTACTCATGAAGATGGCACTACCCGAGGAACATACAGTATCTATGCAGTAAACGGTGAGAAGACCGAATTAATTGCAGAAAATGTACCGGCAATTACCGGTACAAACGGCGGTTATACTGTGAAACTCGGTAAGGCTGTAAAGGCTGAGTCCATTAAAGTTGTCATCACCTCTTGGCAGGGCGATTGTTGGGCTTGTATCGCCGATATGACCGTTCACCAAGGAGAGGAACCTGTTAACACGGGTGATGCTACTGTGATGATCGCTGTGGTTGCGGTAGTTGCACTCTTCGGCACCGCTGTCATCGTAAAGAAAGTTCACGACTGATATTTAAAAAATACTACTCCCATCATTGGGAGTAGTATTTTTGCAAATTTTAACTATTTTTTTCAATTTATGTATTGCAAAAATCAAAAAAATGTTATACAATTGGAAAGATAAAAATTAAAAACAAGGAGAATGAAAATGAGTACACTGCACGTCATTGATCATCCACTCATCCAGCACAAATTGACAATCATGAGAAAGAAGGAAACCAGCACAAAGGATTTCCGCGAATTATTGGAAGAGATTTCCTGTCTCATGGGTTATGAGATCACAAGAGACCTGCCGCTCGATGATGTTGAGATCGAGACACCTCTTCAAAAGATGGTTGCCAAGGAGGTTTCCGGCAAAAAACTCGCCATCGTACCCATTTTGCGTGCGGGTCTTGGCATGGTAGACGGACTTCGTTCCCTTGTTCCTGTTGCAAGAGTCGGTCACATCGGTCTTTACAGAGACCCGGAAACACATCTGCCTATTGAATACTACTGCAAACTTCCGGCTGATATCGAAAACCGTATCGTCATCGTTGCAGATCCGATGCTGGCTACCGGCGGTTCTGCTTCCGGTGCGCTTACCATGCTCAAGAAAAGAGGTTGCAAGACAATGAAATTGATGTGTCTCGTTGCCGCTCCCGAAGGCATCAAAAAGGTACAGGAAGATCACCCGGATGTTGATATCTATGTTGCTGCAGTTGATGAGTGTCTCAATGATCATGCATACATTATTCCCGGTCTGGGTGACGCAGGCGACCGGATCTTCGGTACAAAATAATTAAAATAAGAACCTTTCCGCTGTGGAAAGGTTCTTATTTTTTATCAAAACGTGTTGCATATCCGCAGGTTTTGCATAACGGATGGAAAAGCCTGTTTTTTAAGAAACCCTCTTTCATGCGAACCGCCATGTCCGAGGAAAGAATTTCCTCCGGTTCTGCCGTAAAAAGATTACCGAGAGGAATGCACCCTTCCCCATCAAGACAACACGGAACGACCGTTCCATCGACAAGCACCGCGATATGATCAATCAATGCTCTACATCTTCCGCAGGCGCGGATCTGATCTGCATTGATGTTTGGCCAAACAAATCGTTCATCATATTCCAAAAAGAGTTTTTCTTTAACCGTATATCCACGCCCGTTTTTTGACCAAAAGCCTGGAATTTTCTCTTTGATCAGCGAAAAAACAACACCATTTTCGCTGTTTTCACCCGCTTCCATGCCATCAAGATTCCAAAGACGCAAAACAGTGATAATGGACTTTTCAGAGGATCGTACGGCGAAATCAATGCAATCGGAATAGTATTCCTCACGAAACTGTGGATTTGCCTGCTTACTGTGAAGAGAGATGTTGACTTTGTAGAGCGAAGAATGCTTAAATAAAACTGCTTCACACTTTTTTAAAAGTGTACCGTTGGTCGTTAGGATCACCTTATAGCCAAGGGAATCACAGATCGACAGAATTTCGTCAAGTTGCGGATGCGTTGTTGGCTCACCCAATACATGGAGACATAGGTAATCGGTGTAGGGACGCAGTTTCTTTGAAAGTAAAGAGAATTCTTCAGGGCTCATTCTCCGTGCACTTCGTCCGCATCCCGGACAAAAGGAGCAGGAAAGATTGCAAATGTTGGTGATCTCTATGTAGATGCGTTTAAACATAATTCTTCGATTTGTTCGCGTTGATGCTGACGAAGTAGCTTTTTCTTCAGTACAAGGAAATAGATAAACTGTGCAATAATGGTAACTACCCAAGAAATCGGATAGGAATAAAAGAGAACATCCAGTTCATGGAACTGCCTAAATACAGTATAGATCCACAGAATGCGTAATCCGCAAACACCGGTTAAACAGATCAACGTTGGACCAAGCGATGCCCCCATACCACGCAAACTACCACTGAAAACGTCCATGATACCGCAGGTAAAGTAACTCAATGCAATGATCGTTAAACGGATCATGCCGTATTTTATGGCTTCATTGGCATTTTCACCGTTTGAGGTATTGATGTATAATTTCAGAAGCTGCTCGCCGAACAGTGTGGCAAGGCATCCCATTGATAACCCAACAGCGGTAACCATTGCTACACATGTGCCTGTGATTTTTCCTATTTTTTGAGGCTTTCCTGCCCCGATATTCTGACCAATAAAAGAAAGCGCAGAATGGTGGAAGGCATTCATAGCCGTATAAATAAAACCTTCTATACTACCTGAAGCCACACTTCCGGTAACAACCGCTGTAATTTTAAAGGAATTCACCGCAGACTGAATAATAATGTTTGAAATAGAAAAAAGTGAGCCTTGAAGTCCTGCAGGTACGCCAATCTTAATGAGTTCCCAGAGACGTTTCGGATAAATGCGAAGCTTAGATAGTTCCAATTTATACGCACCGTTTGCTTTTTTGCAAAGATACCAAATCACCAAGCCTGCCGCAACAAACTGGGAAACAGAAGAGGCAAAAGCAACGCCATCGACACTTCTATGAAAGCAGATGACAGTCACCAAATTAAGCAAAACATTCACCACACCCGAAATGGTCAAAAAAATCAGCGGATGTGTGGTATCCCCCGCTGCTCGCAGGATCGCTGCACCAAAGTTATAAACAAGCGTTGCCGGAATACCGACAAAATAGATCCGCAGATAGAGAGTCGATAGATCAATCACTTCTTCCAGTGTTCCCATCCAAGTCAAAAACTGTCTTGCACCGACAAAGCCAATAATAAAGCAGATCACACCGCCAATAAGTGAAAGAAAAATAGACGTATGAACGGTTTCATGGGTCTTTTGTCTGTCTCCCGCACCTATATATCGTGCAGTAAAAACAGAAGTTCCGACAGAAAGACCGATAAACATATTAATGATCAAATTGATGAGCGGACCAGTGCCGCCGATGGCAGCAAGTCCCTGATCTCCATTTTCGGCAAGTCGTCCTACTACAATAAGATCTGCTGTATTAAAAGAAAGCTGCAATACGCCTGTCAAAATCAAAGGGATGGAATAACTAAGCAATTTGGGAATCAAATTACCGGTCGTCAGGTCATGGCTGTCCGAAGAATGTAACATTCTGCGTTTGGATAAATTCAAGATATCGCCTTCCTTTTAGTGTTTTGTTTGAATATGGTGGATATGTTCCAGCCTTTTTTCTTTGCTCGACTCTTGAAAAACAAAGAGCTGTCTGTAAATCATGTCGATCTGCGCAGACGAGAGAGCGCCACGTGCATGGCTTTTTACCCTTTTTCTTAATTTAGAAATGGTAAAGATCTCCTGCGGACGTTCGCTTGCAAGAGGTGTATACAGCTTTGAACGTTTTCCGAAAACAACCATCGGGTATATTGGCAGATCATTTCCAATACATTTCACGAGCGCATTTTTATGTGCAGAATTTTGCATAATTGGGTTAAAAAAACGTGATTTTCGAAGTCCTTTTTCAGTTAAAACAGTTTGAAACCACTCTTTTTGCAAGTCTTTTCCGTAAATTCGCCCGGTAAAATTTTTGCTTTCAAACAAAAAAATACCGCGGTCACATATAAATACAGCATCGATCTCCGTCCATTCGTGTTTAGTGGGAATATAAAGATTGAATAGCCATTTTCCTTTGATACCTCGCAAGCGGTAGCACAGCAGATACTCGCCATAGCGACCTTTTCCGAAAATCAAATTACGAAAATTTATCTTTTTTGCCCTATAATAGGGAGAGCGCTTATAATACAACCATTCAAAAAAGACTTCAATCCTGCTTTTAAGCCGAACCACGATCCGTTGGCACGCTCTAAAAACAGGAAGAATGATCTTTTTGAACACTGCAAGGTCGCTTTTCATGAGGCACGCTTCCCTTCTTTACTGACATTATTCTCCGTCCGGTAACCGTTCTCCGAGGATGACGCGATATTTTTTATAAAATTCTTCATATCGTCCCTCATCGAGCGCTTCTCTAATCTTCACCATCAGTTCATTGTAGAAATAAAGATTGTGAAGGACTGCCAGTCGCATACCAAGCATCTCTTTTGCTTTGAAAAGATGACGAATATAGGAACGACTGTAATATTTACACGCCGGACAGCCGCAGTCGGGATCAATGGGTTTGGGATCATCAAAGAACTGTTCATTCAGCAACGTCATTTTGCCTTTCCATGTAAAGACATTTCCGTGACGCGCATTTCTGCTGGGCATAACGCAATCAAAGAAATCAACACCGCGGTAAACTGCCTCAAGAATATTGACAGGCGTGCCAACGCCCATTAAATAACGTGGCTTGTCAGCAGGCATGTGCGGCTCAACGACCTCAATGGTATGATACATCTCTTCCGCAGACTCGCCGACAGCCAAACCGCCAATGGCATAGCCGTCACAGTCCAGTTCCGCAATACGCTTCATATGATCAATACGAAGATCCTCATAGGTGCTTCCCTGATTGATACCAAAGAGCAACTGATTCTTGTTAATGGTTTCGGGGAGACTATTGAGCCGCGCCATTTCAGCCTTACAACGCCCAAGCCATCTGTAGGTTCGATCACACGACGCTTTTACGTAGCGGTATTCTGCAGGATTCTCGATACATTCATCAAATGCCATTGCAATCGTAGACGCAAGGTGAGACTGGATCTGCATCGATTCTTCCGGTCCCATAAAGATACGTTTTCCATCGATATGCGACTGGAAATATACTCCTTCTTCTTTGATTTTCCGCAACTTTGCTAACGAAAAAACTTGAAAGCCGCCGGAATCAGTCAAAACCGGGCGGTCCCAATTAAAGAATTTGTGGATGCCGCCCATTTTGAAGATCAGATCATCTCCAGGACGAATGTGCAAATGGTAAGTATTAGACAGTTCCACCTGACAGCCGATCTCCTTTAGATCGTTTGTGGAAACACCGCCTCGAATCGCCGCACAAGTACCAACATTCATAAAGACCGGCGTCTGAATCGTTCCGTGAACCGTCTCCATCACACCCCTACGTGCGTTTCCTTCTCTTTTTAAAATCTTAAACATATATTACCTTCTAACTTCTCTTAAATCGATGTTCGATCGTTCCCTTTGGAATTTCAAATGCGACCGGTCTGCCGTGCGGACAATAGAGAATATCGGGGAGCCTTAAAAGTTCTTTAACGACATACTCTAAATGCGCCTCGCCGTCATTTCTTCCACCCTTCATCGCGGCTTTGCAGGAAGCATTATATAAAGCGGCTTCAAAAGCAATCTGGCGGGAAACTTCCCCGTTTCCCTCGCCTTTGGCAAGTCTTTCGACAATTTCCGCAAACAAATCAAGTGCCTGCTCCTTTTCTAAGCCCCCCGGAATGCCGGTAACGATCGCTGTATCCGACAGTTCGTCACTTTCAAAAACAAAGCCCACATCCTTGATCTCTTTTTCATAATCAATAAGTACGCTTTTTTCCTCTGTACCAACATGAACTTTTTCGGGAAGAAGCAGTAACTGCACATAACGGTCATCGGCAGATGCCATATTTTTTTTCATCTTTTCAAAAAGTAGCCGTTCGTGTGCGGCATGCTTGTCGATCATCAGCAGTTTGTTGTCGATCTGCACCAAAATGTATGTATCAAAAGCAATACCGATCAATTTATAAGCAGGAAGATCTTCTACTATCTTTTCTGCTTCGAAAGTTTTCTCTCCTTCTTCAAGAATATCAGCAGAAATTCTCGGAACGGAAATCGGCGGCAGATCTATCGGCAGGTCAGGAACGATTATCGAAGAAGCAGTTTCCTGCTCTCGCTCTTTTGGTTGCAATACTTTTCCCACTTCATTCCGCAGTTCCTCAGTTTTTTTTTCCTCTTGCTTGGCAATGTCCTCAAAAACAAAGGGCAAATCGTCAAAAGGAACTTTCGGCACTTCACTCGCCACTTTTACAGATACAGAAGGCACGTTACCTGCCCCCTCAAAAAAAACGTCTGTCTGTTCGATCTTTGGTGCATCCATGCGGTCATATACGGGCGTAAAACGGTTGTAGCGCTCAACGATCAGCTTGTGATCCAGATCCTTCTTCTCAAGCGGCAGTTCCGGGCGCATAGTATTATTTAACAACGCGTTGCGAACCGCCAAATAGATTGCATCAAAAACCGTCTTTTCGTTTGAAAACTTCACCTCAAGTTTAGTAGGATGCACATTGACATCCACCAGTGCCGGATGAAGAATGATGTTCAATACACAACATGGAAATTTTTCAACTTCCAAAAAAGAGGAAAAAGCTTGTTCCAAGGCAGCAGTTGCCGTGCGAGATTTAATGTATCTTCCGTTAATGAAGAAATTCTGATAATTTCGGTTCGCGCGTACATTTTCCGGCGCACCGATATACCCAAACACCTCGACAGCTTCGCTTTTTGACTGCACAGCGATCATTCCCGAAGCAAAATCTCTTCCAAGCAACGCATAGATCGCATTATACAACTTCTTATCGCCTGCAGTCTGCAACTTCAGCGAACCATCTGAAATCAGTTTGAATGAAATTTCAGGGTGAGACAGTGCTTCTTTTTCAAGAACCGCTGCTACCGCCATTCCCTCAGACTGGTCTCTTTTCAAAAATTTTCTGCGTGCAGGAACATTCGCAAACAATTCCTTGACCAGCATGGTTGTACCTTTTTTCAATCCTGCTTCACTGACCTCGGTAATGCGCCCACAGTCACAAACAATTCTTGTACCGGTCTTATCGCTTTGGGTCTTTGTGAAGATCTCCATCTGCGATACTGAGGAAATGGCGGCAAGTGCTTCCCCTCTGAAGCCCAAGGTAACAATACTGTCTAAATCTTCAGCTTCTTTGATTTTGCTTGTCGCATGACGGAGGATACACATTTCCGCATCATCCTTGGTCATCCCGCAACCATTGTCAGTCACGCGAATGTATGACACTCCACCACGTCGGATCTCCGCTTCAATTTCAGTGGCGCCGGCATCAATGGCATTTTCAAGAAGTTCTTTGACGACAGAAGCAGGTCTGTCAACAACCTCTCCCGCCGCAATCAGATTCGCAACCTGAAAATCAAGCAAATTGATTTTGGGCATCAGTGTTCCTCCTTTCCCTCATTCAACTGAGCATTTTCTTTAATTCGTACAATAAATTCAAACTCTCTATCGGAGTGAGCATATCCATCTGTATGCTTCTCAGTTTTTCGCAAACACCATTTTCGATGTAATTGTCAATTGACATATTGTTACTATCTTCGACAGACTTCGATACCTGCGGTCTGCCCTCATCTTCAAGTTCGGTCAAGACTTCCCGTGCGCGCTTGATGACTTCTTGCGGCACACCTGCAAGTTTTGCCACTTCAATACCGTAACTATCATCCGCCGCCCCCTTCAAAATCTTTCTGAGAAAAACCAAAGCGTCTCCCTTTTTCTTGGCGGCAATATGATAATTTACAATTCCGCTTTCCTCTGTAGCCATCGCAGTCAACTCATGATAGTGGGTAGCAAACATCGTCTTGGCACCGATCTTCTTGCCGGCAGTATACTCTGCAACAGCTTTGGCGATCGACATGCCATCGTAAGTAGAAGTTCCTCTGCCAATCTCATCATAAATGATAAGCGAACGCCTGGTCGCATTCTTCAAAATCGAAGCAACTTCATTCATTTCCAACATAAAAGTAGATGTTCCGGAAGCAAGATCATCCGACGCACCAACGCGAGTAAACAGTTTGTCAACAATGCCGATGCGCGCTTCACTTGCAGGAACAAAAGAGCCGATCTGCGCCATTAACGTAATGATGGCAACTTGACGCATATAAGTCGATTTTCCTGCCATGTTCGGCCCGGTGATCATCATTAGCCGATTGTAGGAAGTATCAAGCAATGTATCATTCGGAACGAACATACTGTCCTTCAACATTTTTTCAACAACAGGATGCCTGCCGTCCTTAATCGAAATGACATCATCATAGGTAATTTCCGGTTCTATATAGCTGTTTTCAACAGCAACCTTGGCAAGCGAACAGTAAACATCCAACTCGGCAAGTACCGTAGCGGCAGAGCGGATTCGGTTATGATTTTCATTCAACAATCTGCAAAGTTGTCCGAAAATCTCATACTCCAACGCATGATCTTTGTCACTCGCGCCAAGGATCGTACTTTCCAACTTTTTCAGTTCATCGGTGATGTATCGCTCTCCGTTAGTCAAGGTTTGACGGCGTATATAGTCCGGGGGCAGCTGCAATCCTTCGTTTGCCGCTTTCGAGATCTCAATATAGTAACCAAACACACGATTGTAGCCGACCTTCAAAGTTTTTACGCCAAGACGCTCTTTTTCACGTTCTTCAATCTTTTTTAAATAACCGTCAGCATCGTCTATAAGCAAGCGCAAGCGGTCAACATCTTCATTGTATCCTTCTCGGATGAAACCACCTTCTCGCACCGAGAACGGTGGATCTTCTTTGATCGCTGAATCAAGAATCTGATGTAAATCAGAGAGGATATCCAGTTCTTCAAAAAGTTCCTTTAGCGCTTCACCGGAGCATTCTTTTAACTGCGTTTTAACAGCAGGTAGCACAGCAAGAGTATTGGCGATCGAGCGAAGATCTTTGCCGCCTGCCGTCCCGTACACCACTTTGGTCATCAATCGTTCGATATCGGAAACAGGTGCTAAAATTTCAGACAATTCGCTACGCAACAAAAAATTGCCAAACAACTCCTTGACCGCACTTTGCCTATATAAGATTTTTCGCTGATTGACAAGTGGCTGTTCGATATACTGGCGAAGAAGGCGTGCGCCCATCGCAGTCTTGGTCTTATCCAAGACCCACAAAAGACTTCCGCGCTTTTCCCCATCGCGCATCGTTTTGGTCAGTTCCAAATTGCGTCTCGTATTGCTGTCCATTGAAAGATATTGTCCTTCGCGGTAGATGCGCAGATTTTTGGTATGAAAATCAGTAGTGCGCAATGAATCGCTGACATAACGGATCAGTCCGCCAACTGCCACGATCATCGGAAAATCTTCTTTAGGGTATCCCGAGGAAGAGCCGAGATATTTTGTAAAAGACGCCACAGCTTGGGCTGAATCAAAGAGGGGAATATTCTCATAGATCTTCGTATGAAGACGATCCTCTGCATAAACACAGAGTTCGGGAAGTTCGTCCTTCGAACAACTTAGGATCAATTCTTTCGGACTGTAAACTGCCAATTCGTTTGTCGCGCGACTTTCTCCGCCCTTCTCAAAAAAAGTTGCATTAAGATCGCCCGTTGAAATATCCGCCGCGCAGAGAGCAATTCCCTCATCAGACAAAAGGACGGAACAGATAAAATTGTTTTCATTAGAAGAAAGTTGGTTGTCGTCAGTCACCGTGCCCGGGGTCACGATGCGCACGACATCACGCTTGACAAGTCCTTTTGCGTCTTTCGGGTCTTCTACCTGTTCGCAGATCACAACCTTATAGCCTTTTGAAACCAATGTACCAATATAACTGTCCGCCGAATGATAAGGAACCCCACACATCGGCGCCCGCTCTTCTAACCCACAGTCTCTGCCGGTGAGCGTCAGACCAAGTTCTTTTGAGGCAATCTTCGCATCCTCAAAAAACATTTCATAAAAATCTCCGAGTCTGTAAAACAACAACGCATTGGGATATGCTTTTTTTGTTTCGGCATACTGCCTCATCATTGGTGAAAGTTGTTTTCCAAGTAACTCCATTCACTGTTCCTCTTTCTTAGCGTTTATGCTATTTTAGTGGCAACCGCCGCAGGTAGAACAGTTGTGGGTACATCCATCGGAAGGAACCCCATTGATCTCTTGCATAACGGTGCTGTTTACCTGATCCATAAGCGCATTCAATTCGTTCTGAGCTGCTTCGTAATTCTTATATACTTCTGTAGCAAGCACTTCGTCATAGATCTCATTCAAACGGCTCTGAACGGCATCAATTATATTGCTGTCGGCATCCTTGCCGCCCATCACAGCCGCCAACGCTTTTTGCTGTACCTCAAATTCAGTCGTCAAAGCCACGATATGCGGATCACTTTCGTATGCTTTCCTCGCCTCGTCAAGCTTTTTACCCTGCTCACTTTCCTTGATAGTCAATCCCAACAATTTGGCAATTTGCAACAGTTCCATATTCAAAAGACTCCTTTCTTATTTCTGTAGTTCACCGAACAAGGCAAATGTTTCGGTACGGGTAATACAAACGTTCGCATAGTTTCCGATCAATTCTTTTGGTCCCTCAAAATGTACCAGTCTATTTCGTTCACTGCGCCCGGTCAGTTTGGTATCGTCCGTTTTACTGTATCCCTCCACAAGAACACGCAAAACCGTTCCGGTGTAGTCTTTGTTTTTGCGATTAGATATCGCCATCTGGGTATCCATCATTCGAGCAAAGCGTTCTGAAGAGACGTCCGCAGGAATCTGATCCGGCATGATCGCAGCAGGCGTGCCCTTTCTCTTTGAGTAAATGAATGAGTAAATATTGTCGTATTCCATCTTTTCAAGAACATCGAGCGTTTCCTTGAAATCTTCCTCGCTTTCTCCCGGGAAACCGACAATGATATCAGTCGTCAATGCAATATCCGGCATTTTTTCGCGCATATATCGCACCAGATCCAAATAATGCTCTTTGGTATAATGACGGTTCATTTTCGTTAAAATACGGTCAGAGCCGGATTGGAGCGGGAGATGGAATGCTTTGGCGATCTTTTCATTCGCCGCCATTACGTCAATCAATTCCTTGGTTGCATCTTTGGGGTGGCTGGTCATAAACCGTACCATAAAATCCCCATCAATCGCGCAAATATTTTCAAGAAGTGAAGCAAAAGACAGAGGTTCGGGAAGATCCTTACCGTAAGAATTTACATTTTGTCCGAGTAAAGTAATCTCTTTCACACCATCTGCAACCAGTTCTCCGACTTCTTTATAGATCTCTTCCGGATCGCGGCTTCGCTCTCTTCCGCGCACATACGGTACGACACAGTAAGAACAAAAGTTGTTGCAACCGTACATGATCGACACCCACGCTTTAAAGGCGGAATAACGATGCACTGGCAAGCCTTCCGCGATATTTCCTTCGTTGTCGTCTAGAAAAAATTGCCGTTTTCCTGTCATCAGTTTGGTAAACAGAATCTCCGGGAGACGATAGAGCATCGTTGTCCCGAACAGAAAATCAACATAGGGATACTTTTGCTTGATATCTTCTTTGCGGTGTTCTTGCGAAACCATACAACCGCAGATTCCGATCAACAGCTCGCTATTTTGTGCTTTCAAATGCTTAAACTGCCCTGTGATCGAAAGCGCTTTAAGCTCTGCGTGCTCTCTGACGGCGCATGTGTTGATAAGAATTAGATCGGCGCACTCCTCTTGATCGGTGATGATATATCCCATCTTTTCGAGCATTCCGGCAAGACGCTCGGAATCAGCTTCATTTTGTTGACAGCCGTACGTTTTTACCACGGCATAGCGCGTGCGATCAGACAAGATCGCCTGCAGTTTATCAATGTATTCATATTGTTTTTCGATCTCTTCATTTGAAATCAGTACTTTTTTTCTGTCCATAAATTCACACCTTAAACGCACAATAATCTAAGGTACAGTATAGCACATTTTTTGTTTTTTTGCAAGTGAAAAGTAACAAAAAAGAAGCAGGACAGAATTTTTTCCTGTCCTGCCAAAATGAAAATTTAATTACGCAAAATAACTACCTTCACCCTTATTGACTAAGTTATAGAACCATGTAAATTGTGCGAAGGGTAAGATCAAATTATAGTAGGTGCCACTCTCATTGTCAATTTTATACATCATAACAGCATACTTGTACGCATCAGTAGACACAAATTCGGAATTCAAACTGCGGATAAAACTTTCTATATCATCGCCGTCATACTCGGCAATACGCTTTTGGTAATCCTCATACGCAATGCCAAGTTGCTCTACGATCTCGGATGGTTTGATTGAAACCTCACTCAGTTCATCCTCAATTTCATCTCTGAGCATGAAACCGCAGTAGGGAGATACGATCGCCGCAGCATTCTGCTCCTTGGCAGCACGCCAATCATTTTTTGCGTAGTAGGCAGTTTTTGCATCCATGACATCACTAGGATAAGTCAAGAAAAGGTTGCCCATCTTGCCGATCACAGGATAATATCCGCTCTTGCCGGTGTTGTAAACAGTGCCGGCGGATGAATAATCATAGTCTTTAGTTTCAACGCCGTAGGTAAGCAGATTAACAGCCTCAGCATTAGTCTGAAGCATGTTGATAATTTCAACACATCTCGGGTTGTACTGCTCACTGTAATTCTGGATCTTTGCACTTATAGAAACGCCGTCCATATCAACGGCAGTAGATGAGAAGGTGCTGACAGCGAACATCGAATCAAACATCTCATTACGAACAACCGGAACATTGGTCTTAACAACATAGTAATCGTCTTGATTGTAATAGGATTCAACAGCCTTATCGCCTGAAACCATTGCGAGTGCAAAAGATACCTCATTGTCTGCAAAGTTTGCAGCAGGAGCTTTGTAACCGATCGTTTCCTCATCATCAAGGTAGAAGCAATCGCCCATATTGGGAGCCATACCAAGTTTCTTCATATTGTAGATCAAACTTTCCGTTCTTCTGAATTGCGCCTTGCTGTAAAGAGAATCGCAGTTCGGCGCAGAGGGGAATGAAAAGAGTTTGGTCGTCGGCAGAATGATCGAAGCATTCCCTGAAGTGCCAAAATAACTCTCCGTAGAAGTCGGACTATAATTGTAAAGGATCTTATCTACTTTTAAATCCTCCGAGATGGTATCATTGTTCGCCATCACGTCATTCAAATAATCGATAAAGTCTGTGAGATCATCTGCACCGTCTTTATTTGAGGTATCTACAATGTTGACATCACACTTGATATCGTAGTTGTAATGATCGTACAATTTTTTGTTTACAAGAATATATCTATATGAATCAATAACATAGTTATTGGGAACCGCAAAGGTACTGCTACCCTGTGTCAAGCCGTTACCCACCTTGTAAATATGATTCATCAAAGTCGTATTGACATACTTATCAAAATCCGTTTCACCGTCAAAAGTATCGGTGAGATTAATGATGTACTCATTATCAAGAAGCTTATAATATGTGGAAAGACTGTCAATGAACACCACGTCGATTTGATCTTCGGATACCGCCGGATATACAGTGATTTCACGACCAAATTCATCATAATATGCAAGATCGCCGTTGGGAAGAGTGACATAGTCCTTCTTCTCCTCCTGGTCAATCAAATCATATCGCGTATCTGCCGAACCACTGCTTCCTTGATTGCTCATACCGTTTTCATACTCTTGCTGTTTGACAGCCAGTTTATCGGATAACTCCAATACCTTCTGTGCATATTCTTCAGCAGTAAACAGTTTTAAAACAATATGCGTATTGAAAGACGATTCTGTAATCTCATTCAGTGCATCCTGCACCGCAAGAATCGCTTCATCAGTAGTCCTTTCGTCCTTGATTGCCGCAATAACAAGCGTCTGCGCTTTTGCATCTGCCGCTGTTACCGCAGATGTACGCTCGGAAGAGCAACCTGCGAACGCAGACAGAACACCTGTCAAGAGTGCAAGGCAGAGAATGACACCTAAAATTCTTTTTTTCATGGGGAATGCCTCCTGTGTATACTCTAACAAATATATGATACTACAAAACCACCAAAATGTCAAGGTTATTTCATGTAACATTTTAATGAATTTTAAAAACAGATGATTTTTACTTAATCAAGATAATCCTTCAACTTTTTGGAGCGGCTCGGATGACGCAATTTACGCAAAGCTTTTGCTTCGATCTGTCTAATGCGCTCTCTTGTGATGTTAAATACTTGCCCGACTTCCTCAAGTGTTCTGGTTCTGCCGTCATCTAAACCAAAGCGCAATTTCAACACCTGTTCTTCTCGCGGAGTCAGTGTGTGAAGTACCTCGTTGAGTTGTTCACGAAGCATCACATAAGAAACTGCGTCTTGCGGTGCGGGAGAATCACCATCTTCGATGAAATCGCCAAGGTGACTGTCCTCTTCCTCTCCAATCGGCGTTTCAAGTGAAACCGGATCAAGCGCGATCTTCATGATGTCTCTAACCTTTTCGGGAGACATCTTCATTGCCTTTGCGATCTCTTCTGCAGAAGGATCTCTTCCGTTTTCCTGTACCAACTGACGGGAAATTCTTGCAACTTTATGGATCGTTTCCACCATATGTACCGGAATACGAATAGTCCGTGCCTGATCCGCGATGGCTCTGGTGATCGACTGACGAATCCACCATGTTGCATAGGTTGAGAATTTGAATCCTTTTTCGTAGTCAAACTTATCAACCGCCTTCATCAGTCCTAAATTACCCTCTTGGATCAAATCAAGGAAAGACATTCCCTTTCCAACATATCTTTTGGCAATGGACACGACAAGACGGAGATTCGCTTCGACGAGTTCCTGTTTTGCAGCTTCATCGCCCTCTTCCATTCTCTTGGCAAGTTCCGTTTCGCGTTCACCCGACAGCAGCGGAACTTTACCGATCTCTTTTAGGTACATTCTGACCGGGTCATCAATGGAAAGCCCTTCGGAAGCAAGCATTTTTTCCATATCTTCGGCAGAGTTGTAACGCTCCGCTTCGTTTTTGACCTCTTCCGTAAAGTCGGCAGAATCGCTCATATCATCCGAGGACTCTCGCAAGATTTCCAGATCCTCATACAGTCTGTCGATATGGTCAAGATCACCTTCACCGTCATCAAGCATCGCAATGATCTCCTCTTGAGTCATTGCCCCTTTGTCTTTACTCTTTTCAATGATATCTTCTAAGGAGTTCTTTTCGCCATTATTCATTCCGTTACCTTCCTTTTCTTTTTTTCTTCAAAATTTCTAAAATGTCATCCGTCGTATCCTCTGCTTTTTTGCAGTCGCGCAGTTTTTTTACGCAGTCTGTCAAAACGGCATAACCATTATCCGCAAGAGTTGTACGATCAATCCACATTTTGGTAATGCGTCCCATTTCATCCGGGGTAAAATTCTCTGCAAAAAGAGAGGGATCGGGAGGATCGCCGTTTTTAATCAGTTCCCTTAAAGCAATAAACACCTTTTTGTTGAAAGCAGTAATAAAATCCTGTTCGGTTACAAGTTTTTCCGCAATGGCACGCTCGGCATTCTCCCTTCTGTGCATTATCAAGCCCAGTATTGCTTCTTCACTGCGCACAGCCGCAACATTGCCTACAGTCTGGGAATTGATCCTATCCTCATACCCTTCTGCACGTCGCAAGATCTCGTTCGAATGTTCCGATTTTCGCCTATAGCTTTGCTGTCTTAAACGTCTATCAATGTCATCCTTGAGCGTCTCGGCCGTTACGCCCAGTTTATCAGACGCAGCATTGATATATAATTCCCTCTCAACGGAAGATGGGAACATCGTGATCAGTGCTGTTGTATCCTCCGCCGCGCGGATGCGCTCATCCATTTTTGAAATATCGTATTTTTCAAGTATTTGTTCGAATTTGAATTCGAATCTGGTCTTACTGCCGTCAAGCAGTTTTGCAAAAGCATCCGCACCCGATTTTTTTATAAATTCATCCGGATCTTTCGCACCGACCACCTTTAAAATCCGAGCTTCAAGTCCTACTTCGGATAGCAACCTGAATGCTTTATCAGCGGCATTCTGACCGGCGGCATCGGCGTCATAACAAATCACCACGCACTTGGTATATCGTTTCATCAGCCGTGCATGCTCCGACGTCATTGCTGTTCCCAGAGTTGCGATCGCATTTTTGAATCCCACACCGTGCAAGGCAATCGCATCCATATATCCCTCACAAAGGATCATGCGTTCCGCACAAAAATCCTTGGCAAAATTGAGTGCAAAGAGATTTCGACTTTTTTTAAATGCCGCTGTATCGGAAGTGTTCAGATATTTCGGTTGTTTATCATCAAGAATACGTCCGCCGAATGCGATAACATTGCCACCCGCATCGAGGATCGGAACAATGACACGATTGCGGAAGATTTCATAGTATTGCCCGCTATCCCGATGATAACGAACCAAATATCCTTCCTCAAGTTGTTTATCGGTATACCCACGATCGTGCATATAATTTCTTAAACCGTAGGAAGGAGCATAACCCATTCCGAAATGGCGGATCAAAGAAAGAGAAAAACCTCTCTTCCCTCTCAAGTAATCCAATCCTTCCGGTGTACGTGGATTCATCAACGCTTCATAAAAATACTTTGCAGCGTGACGATTCATCGTCATAACTTCGCTACGACTCATCTGATCGTCTTTCTTTTCTCCGCCAAAATCGCTCGGTAGGGTCATACCCGTTCTTTTTGCCAAAAACTCAAGCGCTTCGGGATAAGCTAGATTTTCTGCCTTCATGATGAAGGTGATCACATCTCCCCCCGCCCCACAGCCAAAACAGTAGAAGAAGCCTTCCGAAGGATTTACCGTAAAGGAAGGAGTCTTTTCGGAATGAAACGGGCAAAGTCCTTTTAAATTTTGTCCGGATCTTTGTAAATGCACATAAGAAGAAATGACATCGTCGATATTGTTGCGCATTTTCAGTTCTTCGATCACCGACTGATTGAACATCCGTCATTCTCCTCCGATATTTATTCGTTCTTCAAATCTGCCAAACCTTAGGAATAAACAAGTTTTTGAAAGTAGCAATAGCATAGCGATCTGTCATTCCCGAACAATAATCCACAACACAGCGCTCTACGCCATCCGTTTCAATACGCGCACTGTAACTTTCCGGCATTTCATCAGGATGTTCGCAGAAATATTCAAACAACATTCCAAGCATCTTTTCCGCAGTTTTTTCCTCGCTTTTTGCCTTGGGATTTGTGTAGACCTGGTAAAACATAAAATCGCTGAATTCTTTTTTCGCCTCTGCAATCTCCGGTTCAAAATCAATCGCACCGTCAGTAAATCCGTGTCGAAGGATGCTTTTGACCATCGTATCAATCCGCTCTCCTCTTGTATAGCCAAGTTTATTTTTCAAAGGAAGAGGAAGGTCATACACCGGATCATCCGGCAGGATAATACCGGCCATCACTGCATCATCATAATCATGATTAAGATAGGCAATTTTATCGGCAAACAACGCAATCTGTCCTTCAAGAGTAGATGCACCGCCGAAAGAATGGTGAAGAATGCCATCTCTAACTTCTTTTGTGAGATTGAGATTCTCTAAGACCTCCACAACACGAAGACTTTGTTCATTGTGTCGGAACCCCTTAAAATGTCTGCCTAACTCCCGTTCACCCGCATGACCGAACGGAGTGTGTCCAAGGTCGTGTCCAAGACAAACAGCCTCGGTCAGATCTTCATTAAGCCGCATCGCTCTGGCAATGCTTCTGCCAATCTGCGTTACCTCCAAAGTATGAGTCAGTCTCGTGCGGTAGTGGTCATCCTCCGGGCTTAAAAAAACCTGCGTCTTATGCATCAGTCTGCGAAATGCTCGGCAATGGGTGATCCGATCCCGATCTCTCTGAAACTCGGTACGCGCATCATCCGGCGTTGCAGGCATATCTCTGCCTAACGTATTTTCTGAAAGACACGCCTCAGGTGCTAACCAAAGACGCTCTCGCATATAGATCTGTTCCTTGATCGTCGGCATATTTTTCTCCTTTTTGCAGATTTCTTCGACACCATTTGCAATATAATATACGCAACAAACAAATAAACTCCTCTTTTTTCGCCTTTTTCAGAAAATGCGGAAAGAAAAGAGCACATATTTCTCCTATTTTAATTAGTCAAAATGATCACAAAGAAAAAAGACACCGTTAGGTGTCTTAAAGAGAGTCAGCACTGACCTATTTTCCCGG
>CAZUWA010000004.1:0-20076 GCA_964623895.1 uncultured Lachnospiraceae bacterium
CTTGTTATGAAAGACGGCGATGTGATTGAAAGCGGAAACCATGAGGAACTGATGGAACTGGGTGGCTTCTATAAGACGCTCTATAACAGTCAGTTTGAGCAAATGGAATAAGGAGGATATATGAAATTCAGATATGTAACGATCGAACGGGAATATGGCAGTGGCGGAACGGAAATTGCCAAAAAACTTTCTGAACGGAGCGGACTTCCGTGCTATGGTGCGGAAATCATGGAAAAAGCCGCAGAGAAACTTCATATCAGCGCTAACGAGGCACAGCATTATGAGGAAAAGATCACAAACAGTTTTTTGTTTTCCGTGTATGTCATGGGACAGATCGAAAATGGAAATGTAAATGGTCTGCCGATGGAAAACAGACTGTATATTGAAGAACGCAATGCTATTAGTGATTTTTCCAAAATCGGTCGAAGTATATTTGTGGGACATTGTGCTTCCGAGGTGTTAAAAGAAGAACGCGGCGTTTTGCGCGTGTTTATTCGGGCAAATGACGGTTTCAAACATGATCGCATAGTGACGGAATATGGCATTGAGGAAAAAGACGCTGATGCGATTTGTCGGCGATTTAACAAGAAAAGAAGCAACTACTACACCTTTAATACGTCAAAGGTATGGAGCGATCCTGCCAACTACGATATCGTTCTGGACAGTTCCACACTGGGCATTGAGGGCTGTGTGAATGCCATTGCGGCATTATTGGGATAAAGGTTCATTCAACGCAGCGAGCCGATATAAAAGAAAGCGTCGTGACAAAAGTCACGACGCTTTCTTTTGAAAATCGTTTTACACCTACCACATTAGGGGGTGTTTTATTTTTTTGTGATCACTTTACGGATACAAGCAAAGAGAAGGACTTTGCAACGAGTGCAGAGCCATCGTCGTTGTATACACGAATAATGTAGTTGCCTGCGTCCAACTTGACAGTTTTTGCAAAGGTCTGCTCGGAGAGTGCGATCTTTTCAGAGGATACTTCGGCACCGGTGGTGGTGTCAAAGATCTTCAGAGTGATATTGGTGATACTGGTGCTGTTTACAGAACCGGTGATCGCAACACCGTCAGCGGTCGATTCTGCATAGGTGTTGATACGGATAGTGTTCGTATCGGTATATGCCATTTCTGCATGCCACTTGATGTTGTCGGTGAGTTCCATTGCCTTGACAAGGCATACCTGACCGTCTACGATTCCGAGTGCATAGTTGTGACCTTGTGCATTTTTGAGATAGAAAGTAACGGTACCGTCTTCATTGTAGGAGACGTTCCAACACTGTGTAGCATTGTTCTTTTCAGACTGTGCATTGAACTGGAGGGATGCGCCGGGAGTAGGATCTTTCAAGGCATCAAGTACATAGTGTGTTGATGTATCGGCACTGCTGTCATATCTGTACAGAAGTACTGCATCCAGTTTGGAGTCGTAGGAGATGTTGAAGAAGCATGTGCATTTGTTTTTGGTATCGCCATCGTGCAGAGTGCCTGGTTTTACGGTCATCGCAGTATCCTTGATGAGGTATTCGCCTGTCGCGATGTTCTTCAAATAGTAGTTGCCGTTCAAATAGCTCTTTGCAATCTCATTACCTGCATCGAATGCATAGTATCTGATTTCATTGTTCAAGGTCTCGTTCGTGAAGGTGAGTTTGTTCAATTCTGTTTCGCCGCTCTTTACGGTAATGCTTTTTACGGTAATGGGCGTACCTTTATCGGTCGCATTGATTGCGATGCCGTAGTGATAGTTGGTGTAGTCTGTGCCCTTGGCGATGTTGGTCAAAAGTCTGTCCATATTTACCACAAAGTATGCGGTGGTCGGTGTGCCTTCAATGGTGCCGTCCGTAGTCTTGTCATAGGTGGTGCCGTTAGTAGAGAATATATAATCGCGCAGGGTGTTGGTAGAGTTGACAGAGTCGTTCGGTCTGTTCTTTCTGTATGCGGTAACTGCAGTGGTGAATCCGGTTGTTCTGCCGAATGCATCGCTTCTGTAAGCGAGTACGTTAATTGCATCACGGTTTGTCAGTTCCACTTCCACTTCTGCATAGAGAGAGGGCAGTGTGTCGGCGATGTTGATATCCCAGTACACGAACAGAATGTAATCAAGACCTGTATATTTGCTGACAGTGGGAGTTTCCTTTTCAGGATCTACGCCAAAGTATTTATCGAACTTCTCATCTTCCGAGATGGTGTTTAATGCATCATAGGAGAGGAAGAAGAAACCGTCTTTTCCGGTTTCGGGATTGGTTCCGTAAACCTGGAATGCACCGGTCATCTTACCGCCGTTGGCTTCTACAACGATGCTGTCGTCATAACCGACGATTGCATAATAGGTCAGAGGAGAATACTTGTAGGGTTTGCCGTCAGAGTCTGTGCCCTTGTCGGCAGTAGCCTTGTCGCTGGTGTACACAACATTAGTGTCAGTAGAGAAGTAAGCGATAACAGTGTCGCCGCTCTTTGCAATGCCCTTGTCTGCGGAGAGGGTGACGGTGTTTGCATCGTGGATATAACCTCTGATTGCAATGACGTTACCGGTAACTATTGCGTCCTTGATCGTATTCAAGAACTCTGTGCCGTTGGTACCGTAGGTGACTTTCGTTCCTTGCGCTTCCAAATCGTAGAAGCCACCGCCGTTTTCAAGAGACTTGTTGGTTGGCTCTTCTTTGCTGTTGAGGGATCTGCCGCTGTAATCGGTCAAACGGTACTGGAGTGCTTTTTCAACGATTGCAGCAGTGTCCGCTCTCCATCTGACGCTGTTTGCGGAGAGAACGCCCATGTAAGAAAGACGGGGAGTTCCGCTTTTGTTGGTATCGAATTGGTCTTGATCGAGAGTCAGACAGCCGTTGTTAAGCAAAATATCGTAATCAGAACCGAAATAGTTTGCATAAATATAAGTGTATCTGGGAGAGAAGCAGTATTTATTGTCTGTTGCGGGTGTCCAAGTAACGGTCGGATCTTTTGCGTTCAGATATCTTGCAACAGCGTTGCTGAATTGCATATAAGTGACTACAACAGAACTCATGCAGTCGATACTGCCTCTGTCAAATGTGCCGGGCAGAGAAGTGCTACCGACCAGAGTGCTACTGGAGGGGATCGACTCAGCAGGTGTGTGTTCCTTGTCTGTTGCCGCGGAGAAATCGAGTTTGGTCATGATGTCTTCCGGGGTGGGGGTGTTGTCTACGGTTTCCGAAGGAGTGGTAGAAGCATTGCCGGATTCTGTTGGAGAATTGGTTACCGGCGTTGAGGGGGCTGCGTTCGTCGTGTTGTTATTACTGCAGGATGTCAATGCCACTGCGGAAAAAGCGAGGACGAACACAAGCAATAATGCGAGAGTGCGTTTCAAAATTTGTACCTCCAAATAATGTTTTCATCAAAGACAAACTTCGATGTACAAGAATATTATACTTGATAATTTGTGAAAAGTCAAGAGAAAAGACTTAAAGCACATGAAATATTTACAAATCTTTGTCAAATAATTGTTTCATTAGCACGATTTTGCCATCGTCGGCGCTTGACCGAAAGATTACTTTTCCTTGTGCAACTTGCATGTTGAGAAGCCCTTGGGCGGCAAGACATTTTTTTAATTGTTTGGCAGTACCTTCCGTGCCGTCAAACAGCGGAGGTCGTTCTGCGAACACCGATCTAATCTCTTTTTTTAAGAAAGGAAAGTGAGTACAGCCTAATACGACCGCGTCCGGTTGAGGAAGTGCAGTTTCCCTTAGAAGGGAGGTCAGATACTCTGCTGCCTCACCGGTGTCCAAATGACCGCTTTCCACGATCGTGACGAGTTTTGGACAGGGAAGCAGATCGAAATCAGCTTCGTCAGACAGGCTTTCTTCCAAATTTTTGAATTTTTCAAGGCGCAGTGTCATTGGTGTTGCCAAAACCAGCACGCGCGGACGTAGTTTTACCGCGCATGCCGGTTTTATGGCCGGTTCCATGCCGATGATCGGCAGTTCGGGATGGTGTTCTCTTAAGGATTCTGCGGCAGCCGCCGTGGCGGTGTTGCAGGCAATAACGATCGCCTTCACATTTTGCTTTAAAAGCAATTCAACCGCGTTTTGTGCCAGCAGAGAGACTTCTTCCTTTGTTTTGATGCCGTAGGGCGCGTTGGCGCAGTCTCCGAAGTAGATGAAATCTTCGTTTGGCAACTGCTTTTTTAATTCTATCAGCACACTGATCCCACCGACGCCCGAATCGAAGACGCCGATGGGTCCGGCTGCTCGTATGTTATTTGACATTATAAATGAGTTGTGTTCCGACCTCATTGCCGTTGTACATCACGACAAAGAGGTAACAACCTGTCTCCAAGGCGGTTTCTACTTTCATGCCGTTTGCATCGGGGGTACCTTCAAGGGTGGATACAACATTGCCGTCCTTGACGATTTTGACATTGACTGTTCCTTCGGTGTAATCCTTGATCGGCGAAACACTGACAACTACCTTGCCATTTTGCTCTTCTACGGCAGTCGTGGGGGCATACGGTTCGGCAGGCTCTAAGATCCACAGGAAATTGTCGGACTGATCTGTTGCGGAGAGTTCAAAATTCTTTCCGTCGGAACTTCCGAAAGCATATTCGGGATAGTTCTTTAGAGTGATGCGGATCTGACCGCCTTCAGTGAGGGTGACGGTCCAATCCTGTGTGTTTCTGGTGGGATTGAGCGCGTTCAATTTGACAGTCGTGCCGTCTTTTACAGTGGTTTTGAAGATATCGAAGAGATAACTGCTATCATTGTTCCAGAAGCGGTAACTGTCGGTGTCCTCAATATATTCGATGTTGAAGATTGATTTTTCAAGATTTTCATTTTTGTCCTTTTCGCCATACCAGCCGAACAACATGCCGCCTACGCCGTTTGCCGAAAGGATTTTACCTGTTCCGACATTTTTCAAGCGATAACTGCCGCCGCCGAAGTAATATTTGACTTCTCCGCCCATATCAAAGACAAATTCGGAAGTTTCACCCTTGACGAGCGGTGCAGTGTCAGCGTCTGTCTTGACCTCCGCCAGAACATTTCTGTTTTCATCGAGCAGTTTCAGTCCTTTAACTGTAATGCCAGAGCCTTTAATATTTACGCCCCACAGGAAATCTTCATAACTGTAGGTGCCTTCCAGATCCGCGAGTGAATCGAAAGCGAAGGCAAAATAACCGTCCTCTGCTTCGGTTGGATTGATTTTACCGGAGAAGGAAACAGTATCATTCTGATCCAGTCCCAGACCGGGTAGCACGTTTTCTAAAAGGCGCCATCTGGTGGATGCGGGGATAAAGGTATCCCGGACGCTGTTTTTGTCGGTTCTGGTGAGTTCTATATAGAGATTGTCTCTGCTAACAGCCGAAACATGAACTTCCACGGTCAGTTTGGGCGCTCCGATGGCAATGTCTTCGTCCCAGTAAATAAAACTAAAACGATAGAGACAGCCGGTGCGCTCATTGTAGTTGCTTCCGGTCATGTGAGCGGTGTTTACCATGCCGGTGAAAGAACTGCCTTCTTTTTTGCCGGAAGTGTCGACTTTCATGCAGACGGAGGCGGGCTTGGAATCGACAACATCTTTATCGACCAACTCCACTTTGTAGTTGTTGATGGAGAGGTACTGATTTATATTGACCGCGTACAGCAGGTAACTTCCTTTGTAATCCGCATTTGCTTTTTTGGCGACATCTTCATAAGGAATCAGCGCAAAGATCGAATCGGGATCGGATTTATCCGTGGAAGCAAGCGTTCCCTCTGTATAAACAAGGTTTTTTCCGTTTTTGTGCGAAAGGGTATAGGTCGTATATTCTTTTTCTGCAAAAGTAACGCTGGATACAGGGGTGAAGATCGTTTCGATATCGCAGTTTGCACTGTAAGGTATCGTGGCACGCGGACTTCCGGAAAAAGAAAGGGCGTACACCGGTTTGTAGAAGTATTCATTTCTGTAAAGTGCGTGTTCCGAAACGACATTACATGCATCATAGGTCATCCAAATGAAGCCGTCATTTGCATATTGTCCCCACGAGTTCATGATCTGAAATGCGCCCTTCTGAGTGACACCGCCAACGGTTACGGTGATGTCATCGTCATAGCCTACGATAGTCACTGCGTGGTTACCATCGGAGGTGGAAGCGCTAGATTTGTAGCCGTTCCAAATGATTCGATCTCCCCGCTTTCCGAGTGTGCCGAGACCGTTTCTGTCAATTTCCGTGGTTTGCCAGTAAGAAGACCAACCGCAGACTACGACACAGTTTCCGCGATTGACCGCGTCTTTGATTTTCTCTAAGAGGGCAAGACCGGTTTCGTTTGTTGTCAGTTTGCCTTCGTTCGTGGAAGTGAATTCATTTTCTTCATAATCTGTCAGGCGGAAATTCAATGCTTCGATCATCTTGCCCGCTTCGACATCCCATGAACGAGATTGATCCTTGTTGAGTTGGGCGCCGCCTCTGAATTTGGCACTCCCTTCGGACTTGGCATGAGAGGAAAGAGACATCGGCAGACAACCGATGGTCTTTAACACTTCATACTGGTATGAAGTTCCCGATCCGGAATAGTTGTAGGTGAATTTCGGGGAGAATGTGTATTCATCTGCACCGGAGGAAGGATCCCAATTGGAATCGGGATCGAGACTGTTGACATATTGTGAAACGGCGACTGTGAATTGTGCGTAGGTCACCGCTTCCGCAGAGCAACAGCCGATACCTCCTTGGTTGTCCACGATCGGCAGATGCTTTGTTCCGACAAGGGTAGCGCTGTCGGGCAACGGATCCGGTGTCGGAGTGGGTGTTGTGGAGGTAGAACCGGAAGGTTCGGGAGTTCCGGTCAGAGAAGAGCCGCTTGATGCGGAAACGCTTTCAGACGGTTGTTCTGTAGTGCTTTTTTGCGTCGATGTACATGCCGAAACGACCGACATGAGCATCAGTGCAGATAGCAATAGGGCAATGAGTTTTTTCAAAATTATGTCCTCCTTTAGGGAACTGATATTATGATTGATTCATTGTATTTCATTTTTGTGTATTTGTCAAGAAAATCATCTGCAGAAATCTTGTTCAAAGAAAAAAACTGTTGTTTTATACAAAAATAAATGCTTCTTTTTGGGGAGATTTTCCCTGAAAACGGCGGCTCTTTTCAGAAAGACGCTTTAACAAAAGGGAGCCCTACCCGCAAATGCGAGCAAGGCTCAGATGAATCTTTATTGAACGGTATAGCAAAGTTGGATGCCGCACGGTTTACCGTCTTTATAGACTGAAAAGCAATAACTTCCTTTTGAAAGAGTAGACAAGTCAAAGGAGTCTGTCTTTCTGCAGTCGATCGTTTTGACAAGCGCACCGTTTGAAGAAATATGCAGTTCCATGTCATTGTCGTTTACAATATGCAAGATCGGCTTGCCACCCGTTTCGGAGATGGTTAAAGGCATCTCCGTGGGAGCGCCGGCAGAATATTTCCAAACATAACCATCGTTCGGGGCATTTTTTGTGATGCAGAACTGTCCGTTTACACAGGCGAATACATAAGTGGGATCGGCTTTCAGCGCAATTCTAACAGTCCCTGTATTTTCATTTTGCGAGATCTCCCACAACTGGGTGTTTCTTGTGGAATTTTCTTTATTGAATTTGACGAGTGCTCCTTCCTTGATCTCTTTTCCGTTGATATCCAACAGATAATTTCCGTCATATCTGAAGATCTCAAAGCCGTTTGATTTGCTGTTGTAGGCAAAACGGATGACTGATTTTTCCGAAACACTGCTCTTCTTTTCCCATTCAAAGACCATGCCGTTTGAGGCAAGTGCAAGGGACGTTCCGTTTGATGCGTTCTGCAATTTGAAGGGACCGTTTCCCAAACCGCTGTACACTGTATTCTGCAACTGGAAGGAATAGTGTACCATTTCTCCCATGGCGAGGGGACTGACTGTGTGATCGGGAATGACCTCGGCGATCAGATTCTTTTTTTGATCGTAGAGGCGAATACGCTTAACGATCACACCCGTGCCCCTGACGGAAACGCCCCAAAGATAATCCTTCAGGTCTACTCCTTCCGGAAGGTCTGTCAGTGGCAGATAGCCGAAGGAGAAGCACCCTTCTTCTCGCTTGATCGGATTGATTTTTCCGGAGAAGGAGACTTTGTCTTGACCGCCGCCTGTATCGGGCAGTGCTCCCTCGTTAAGGCGGATCTGCATCATAGCGGGGATGTATTCTTCTTTGTTGCCGTTTGCATCGATCCTGTTCAAGATCATATAGAGCGTTTTTCTGTTCAGAGTCTCCGCTTGGACTTCAACGGACAATTGGGGCATACCGACAGTGACATCTTTGTCCCAATATACAAATCCGTAACTGTTGAAGGCGGTTTCTCTTGTGTGGAGAATGCCTCCGAAATTGTCGGCGGTGTAGAGCACTCCTATGAAGGAACCGTCTTCTGCGCTGACGGTGCTGTAGATGCCGAAAGCTGTATTGGAAGTGGCAGTTAACTCTGCCGTGAGAGTGGGTTTCTGCCCACTTGCTTCCGGAGTATATAGATATTTTTCTTTTTCGGGTGCGTTGACTGCAACAACGGCGACAACATCGGCATGCTTATATTCAGTAGCCACCGATCCATTCAGAGAACTGTATTCGGGAAATGCAAAAATGCAGAAGTCATTCGGCTTTTGGACAGTGGAGAGTTTTCCGCCTTTATAGCAAAGATATTCTGTTTTTTCTTCATTGCTGATATAATAGGTGGCATATTCCTTTCCTTCGATCGTGGTTTTTCCGACGGGGGTGAAGAAAGCGATATAGTCACGGTCCATATTGGAAAGACCTTTGAAAAAGGCAGGAGCGCTGATATCCAACGCCATCGTGCCGGAGTTGGAGAGTGCAGGACTCTTGACAGCCAGATATTCAGAGGAACTGTTGCAGGCATCGTACATTACCCATACGAAGCCATCGTTACACCACTGTCCCCATGAATTCATCATCAGGAATGCCCCCTTCATGACAGAACCGCCGATTTCAAGGGTGATGTTGTCATCATATCCGACGAGAGCTACACAGTGACCGGATGCACCGGAACTTGGAGTAGTGTCCGCTCTCCAGATAACACGTTCTCCTTTTTTTGCAAGGCAATCTGTCGGTTGTTCTCCGAGCGATGTTTGCCGCCAGTTGTATGCGCCGCCGCAGACGGTGACCACATTGCCTTTGGAAATGGCTTCTTTGATCTGATCGATGAAGGGATCATTGCCTTCGGTGATCGATCCCGGCGTTCCCTGTTCCACATAATTGGTTAAACGGTAGTTGAGCGCATCGAGCATCATTCCTTCGCTGACATCCCACGAACGGGTCTTTTCGGAATTCAAGATCGAACTGCCCCAGAATCCGGCGGAGGGAGATGCGTACTTTTCAAAGCAGGAAATGCTCATTGGCAGACATCCGTCATCAACCAAAATACGGTAACACATATTGGTGCTTCCGGCGGTGTAGTTGTAGGAGAATTTCGGAGAGAAAATGTATTTCGGGTCGCCGGAAGAGGGATTCCACTCGGTGTCCGGATAGTGATAGTTGATGTACTGAGACACAGCGACTGTGAACTGCGCATAAGTGATGCCTTCCGAAGTGCAGGAACCGATCGTGCCCTGATCGTCGACGATGGGAAGATGCTTCGTGTTCTTGAGCGAATAGGCAGAGGGGGCAACATACTCATCCGCCGATGGAGTTTGGGAAAGCGTGGATGAGGAGACTGCCGAGGATAGGACATCGCTTGTTCCAGAGGGATCATCCGATGTGTCGGCAGGCTTTTTTTCACAGGCTGTTATCAGTGAGAGAAACATTAGCACTGCGAGAAGAAGGGCTGTAAGTTTTTTCATATAATATACCTCTTTCCCGGTGCTGACCGCAGGAGGGATGCACCGCATACCCATTGTAAAATATAACAAGAATTTTGTCAAGAAGGGGAAAGAGAAAAGAGCAGAATGACCAAAAAACTGTGGCGCTTTTTGGTGGATTTATTGATTGAAAAAAGGAGAAAAACATGTTACAATGACTAAGATTACGGTATTTAACCGAAAAACGAGGAGACATTCTACCATAACGTCGAGAAAGGATATCGGTACAAGCGAGTTTGCGGAAAATGGTATCAGGTGCCCTTTTTGGAAAACAGGTGATCGAAACAAAAAAGCAACAGCGCGGCGAAGTTTCACCGTACTGTTGCTTTTTAAATCGAGATCACATTTTATTCTGTTCTCAATGCAATGACAGGATCTTTCTTTGATGCGGCATACGCGGGGATAAGTCCTGCAAAGACCGTCAAGCAGATGCTGATGGCGATGAGTGCCAATGCTGCGTACCACGGCAAGATGGCATTAATGGAATTGATGCCGGAAAGTGTGTGAATGATCGGGTTGGCGATCGCACACACCAGATAGGTAACGGCAACGCCCAGCAATCCCGAGCAGAGTCCTTCAATAAGCGTTTCGGCATTGAACACATTGCGAATGTTCCTCTTAGATGCGCCGAGGGAACGCAGAATACCGATCTCCTTGGTGCGTTCAATGACAGAAATATAGGTGATGATGGCGATCATGATCGACGAAACGATCAGTGAGATAGCAACAAATGCGATCAATACCCAAGAAATGACGTCAATGATGGTGTTGATCCCGGAGATCAGACTGCCCATGATGTCGCTGACTTCCACACGCTTTGCCTCTTCTACGTTGTTGTTGTATTTTTCTACAAAACTCTTGATCGCGTCCTTCTCTTTGAAATCAACGGGGTAAAGGTAGATAGCACTTAGACGGCTGTCATCCTGATAACCGATCAAAGAAAGGTTTTTGTCGAGTGTGACATTTTTTTCTTCCGGAAGGAATCGTGTGACCAGGGAAGCGAAGCTTTTCTCGTCCAACTGTTTTAGGCTGTCTGCTAAGTTGGCATCGGTGACTTCCATGTTCTTCTTCAACATTTCAAGAAGAGCGGCTTTGCCCTCTGTGCCGATAGCTTCCAAAAATGTGGGAATATTTTCCTTGGTGTATGTCGGTTCGCTTTCAGCGGAAGCAAACTGAGAGACGATCATTGCGAAGTTCTGATCGTCGAGTGCGCCGAGCACGTTGGGAAGCATTTCGGCGGTGATCTGCTGCCCGCTGTTTTGAGAGAGCATTGCGCAAAGTCCTGCCTTTTGCTCTTCTGTCAGCGACGCAATGAATTCCGGAATATTATCTTTGGTAAAGTTTGTTTGTGGGATCATCATCTTGACGATGCTTGCAAATCCTTCATCGGACAATACCTTTAGTAGTTCCGGCAGAGATTCTTCCGTTATGCTTATTTGCATAAGTTGATTGAGCGTTGTGATCAATTGTGCCCTTTGTTCAGAACTTAGCAGTTCAACGAACTTTTCTGCATTTTCAGGGGTGAATTCTTCGCTCTTGAAGGTTGTACCGGTGAATACATTGTGATCGGGAGTTGCCTGCTGTTGCTTTGCAATATCGGAGGAGGTGTTGTATGCAATGACTTCATTTGAAAGTGCCTCGGTATAGCCGATCGGCGTGGTGAGAGACGTGGAAGTGGCATCCGCCTTTGCACGCACGATGCCGACGATGATCAGATCCTTGCCGTGCTCTTCGACGAACGCTTCCTGATCGTATCCGACCTGTTCGCGAGCATCTACCCATACCGGGTATTTTACACCGTCTACTGTGTAACTGCCTTCGCCTTTGACATAATAATCGGCATTCATGACATACTTGAAACTGTGACCGATGAAATCGGAAAGTTCGTAGCAAAAACCTTCTTCAATGCCGTTGTCATACTCCTTGTCGGGGTCAAGCAGAGAGCCGAGGACATCTTCGATCTCATGAGGATCCTTGAAACCGAGCGCGTAGAGCGCCATGGTGGAAATGCGGTTCTTTTCGTCTACCACAAGAATGACTTCGTTTGACGCGGTGGGCCAGCGGCTTTCTGCGCCGATCAGTTCATACTGACCTGTGACCAAGGGGTTGACGAGTTCTCCGTTCATGCCGGAAAGCATCTCGCCAAAGAAACTCATGCCGGCGCTGCCGCCGGTAAGAGCGGACATCGAAGACATATAGTCTCCGATCAGATCTCCCATGTAGTCGAAAACGGTGGTAGGGTTGATTGCGATGGTTTCCCCTGTTTCAAGTTTGTTGTAGATCTGAACATTCAGATCATACACATATTTATAAGCGTTGAGACTTCCGGAGATATCATTTTTGTTTTTTTCAAAATACTCTTTGAAGGCGGCAAGATCGTTGGTCTTGACTTGCGTCATCGCATTGATCATGCTACCCATTGTATCATCGGGATAGATCTTGTCTTCCTCATATTCGATGTTTTGGTTTTCGTTGATCTCGATCATGGCGTTTAACAGCGCCGAGGTGTCGGCGGTCTGCTTGTTCAAAGTAAGGGGAAATGCCGACAGTGTATCTTCTTGAACTTGATCGATATATGCTTGTACACCGGTGGAAAGTGCCAAAATAAGGGCGATGCCGATAATACCGATCGAACCTGCAAAACTGGTTAAGATCGTCCTTGCCTTTTTGGTCATCAGATTTTTCAGGGACAGTTCAAATGCCGTAAAGAAGGACATTGAAGCCTTTTTCTGCTTTTTCTCTTTTTTTGCCGGTTTGTTGTCATATTCCGCCACGACATAGGGGTCGGTGTCATCAACGACCAACCCGTCTTTCAGAGAAATGATTCTGGTGGAATACCGCTCTGCCAATTCCGGATTGTGGGTGACCATGATGATCAGACGGTCTTTGGCGATCGATTTCAAGATCTCCATGATCTGAATACTGGTTTCGGTATCTAATGCCCCGGTCGGCTCGTCGGCAAGCAGGATCTCAGGGTCATTGACCAATGCTCTTGCGATGGCAACGCGCTGCATCTGTCCACCTGAAAGTTGGTTGGGCTTCTTGTGGATTTGATCCCCAAGTCCAACCTGCTCTAATGCTTTGATCGAACGTTTCTTTCGTTCTGCTTTGGACAGTCCGGCAATGGTGGGCGCCAGCTCAACGTTTGCCAACACCGACATATGGGGAATAAGGTTGTAACTTTGGAAAATGAAACCAATCGAGTGGTTTCTGTAGGTGTCCCAGTCTCTGTCTCCGTATTTTGCGGTAGAAACGCCACCGATATAGAGCGTTCCGTCGCTCGGTTGGTCCAGTCCGCCGATGATGTTTAAAAGGGTGGTCTTTCCGCACCCGGAATGACCCAAAATCGAAACAAATTCGCTTTTACGGAAGCGGACATCAATACCTTTTAGTGCTTCCACCGTCATCCCGCCGGGTAGGACATAGTTCTTTTTGATTCCTTGTAGTCTCAGCATAAATATCGTACCTTTCTTTGAAGTTTTTCTATTTTCATCGTCAAATCGTTAAAAAACAAATTTCTTACAGTATACAACCTAAAAGTAAACTGAGTTTGAACAATGATGAAAATAAAATGAAATTTGCGTGTTTTTTTAAAGAATTCATCTTGTGTTTATAAAAAAATGGTAGTATGATAAATACGAAAAAGGAAGGTGAAACAGATGTTTAATATTCTCGTGGTGGAAGATGATGCGATCCAGTGTCGATTGATGCAAGCGGTGTTGGGCCGCGCGGGCTATACCGTGCATATTGCCAAAAACGGACAAGAGGGACTTGAGACGTTAGACGGCACCCATATCGACCTCGTGGTTTTGGATGTGATGATGCCGGAGATGGATGGGTATGAATTCACCCGCACACTTCGCTCTGCAGGAAGCGAATTGCCGATATTGATGGTAACAGCCAGACAGACGCATTATGATAAAAAAGAAGGCTTCGTTGCAGGGGTGGATGACTATATGGTCAAGCCTGTGGATGAAGAAGAATTACTTTGGCGGATCACCGCGCTTTTGCGCCGTTCGAAGATCATTTCGGAAAAGAAGATTACTGTGGGCAATACCGTTCTCGATTATGCGGGACTGACGGTTTTTGAAAACGGGCGTCGCTCGGAACTGCCGCAGAAGGAATTCTTGCTTTTGTTTAAGTTGTTGTCCTATCCGGGGCAGATCTTTACGCGCCGTCAGCTGATGGATGAGATCTGGGCAATGGATTGCGATACCGACGAACGGACGGTCGATGTACATATCAACCGATTAAGAGACCGTTACCGTTACAGTGCCGATTTTGAGATTGTGACCGTCAGAGGACTTGGATATAAAGCGGTATACAAGTGAGGAGTATCTGTTATTTGGGTGAGCATTCCGGCGCGGCAGAGTTGTTTTGACCTAAAAACGTGGATGCAAAAAGCCATTTGACTTTTTACATCCACATTTTTTATGGTGTTTCGATCATTTTACATACATCTACCCATTTTTCGGTGTTTGAATACTTTTCAAGTTCTTCGATGGTCAATTCAATGGCGCTGTTTCCGCTTCCACAGGCGGGGAAAACGGTTTCAAAGCGCTTCAAAGACCCATCAAGATAGACGCGCACGCCGTCTTTGATCGCGAAGGGGCAGACGCCGCCCATCGGATGACCGATCAGTTCGATCAGTTCCTCCGGAGTGAGCATTTTTGCTTTTTCTGAAAATTCTTTTTTGTATTTTCCGTTATCGATCTTGACGTCTCCTGCGGTGACGATGATGATCGGTCCGCTTTTGGTCATAAATGCCATGCTTTTGGCGATCCGCTTCGGTTCTGTGCCGAGCGCCTCTGCGGCAAGTTCGACTGTGGCGCTGGAAACATCAAATTCAAGCACCCGATCTTCGATTTGGTGAGAACGGAAAAAGGAACGAACTTTTGAAATTGACATGATTTTAATTGTGCCTTTCTAAACGATCTGCGATGAGTCGGTGTTATCCTTTGTAGCCGTATTTTGCCATAAAGATATTCCACTCATCATTTGTGAAGAGCGCGCGGATATCCTTTTCGGAAATCGTGTTGACAAATCGCTCATATTTTTCATAAGATGCACCGTAGATGCCGTATGTTAAATTTCCCTTATCGAAAAATGTTATTGTAGAAAAACGTTATTGTATTGGTTGATCGATCAAAGGCAAGCGTGTGGGATTATTTTTTGGAGATATACAAGACCCAACCGCCCACTTTTTCTCCTTTGCTGTTTTCAATGGAAATGATGTGGTTTTCAGTCACAGCGCCTTCAAGCACAACTGCGGTGAAGGTACGGTCACTGACAGTAGCGGATACTTCGGTTGTCGTGCCGGAAGTGGGCGTGACTTTGATGTTCAAACTTGTATCTTTAACGCTTGATTTTAAAAGACCGGAAACAGTCAGTTTGCCATCGGCAAACGATACTGCAGTGTATGCAGTGGTGATCGAAGCAGGGGTGAGTATCCATTTGATGCAATCTTCCGCCTCTTTGACCTTTACGAGTACGACTTTGCCATCTACCAGACCTAAAGCGTATTTTACACCGTTCGCGTCTGTCAGATAGATATAGACTGTTCCGTCTTCGTTATAGGAGATATCCCAAATCTGAGATTCCGTCTTGTCGGGATGGTCTTTGTTGAAGCGCACCGCCAGTCCGTCGGAGAGACCTTTGCTTGTGATGGCGGAGATGACATATTCATTATCATTTCTCCAGAACTGATATCTGCCGCTTTCAGCATTGCACTTAATGTTAAAGGTTAAAGCGGATTTTTCGTTGCCGGGTTTGAAGGTCATGACACTTTCTTTGACCAGATATTCGCCGGTAGCGACATTTTTTAGGGTATATGCACCATCGTACAGGTCTGCAACCTGCTCATTGTCAAAGGTAAAGTAATAGTTTCTGCTGCCGGTGAGGACGTCATCTACGACAGTAGATGCCAGCTCTGTGTCGCCGCTGAACAGTTTGACGGAATTGACTTTGACTGAAGAGTCGTTTAAGGCATTGATCTTGACTGACCATGTGTAATTTTCGTAGGTTGATCCGGCAGGCATGTTTTCGAACAATCTTTCGAAATTGACGGCGTAGTAGCCGGTGGTTTCGGGGCCGTTTTCGATACCGTCGGTGTTGAGGTACCCTTTTAGGTCGTAATCATCGCGCAAACCTGCGTACTCGAACATGCGAGGAACAACAGAAACGGTGTGCCCGTTTTTGTCTGTTCTGGTAATCTCAAAAGAGAAATTGTTTCTGTCAATCGTACTGAGGGAGAACTGTGCGTACAGTTCGGGCTTTTCAATGGTCACATCGCTGTCCCAGTAAGTAAAACAGAACTGATCCAGTGGCCAACCTCTGGTCTTGCCGGCATTTGTTCCGGTAAATTGGAAGTCATCCGATTCAGACTGTTCGTTAAGGGCATCGTACATGATCCAAGAATAGCCATTGGTTCCCCAACCTTCACCCCAAGAGTTGGCGATTAAGAAAGCGCCCTTCATCAAAACGCCGTTTGCTTTTATGGTTACGTTATCGTCATAGGCAACGATGCAGACCTGATGTCCGCCGTTGTAGTCATTGGTAGCGGCAACGATCACGCTGTCGTTCTTCTTGGCAATCGAGCCTTCGGGCTGATTTTGATTGAGTTTGGTCATGACCCAAGAAGAAGGATAACCGCCGGTCACCACAACGTTACCTGTTGCGATGGCATCTTTGATCTTGTTGATCATTGCCTTGCCGGCTTCGCTTGTGGTCATTGCCACACCGGTCTTGCCGGGAGCGGTGTAATCGGCGTTATTGGTGACGAAGGTCTGCTCATAGCCGGTCAAACGGTAGGACAGGGCATCAAGAGAGGACTGCTCGTCGACGATCCATCGCAGTGTTTCCGTTCCATGTTTCTGTGAACCGCCGTCCGTTGATTTGAAGAACTTGTCAACCTTGTTGGTCAGCGCACCATGTTCCATCAGGAAACGGTAAACATTGGCAGTGGAAGCGCCTGCAAATTGGTAGGTGTATTTTGGCGAAAAGCAGTCATCGTAACTCTCGGAAGGATTCCAAGTCAACTTGCCGAGACTTTCCGCATACTTTGCGACTGCGTTGGTGAACTGCATATGGGCAATAGCTTGCGAAGCACAACTGCCGACACCGCCTTGGTTGTCGATTGCAGGTAGTGTCTTGTCTCCGATAAGCGTTGCGCTTGAAGGAAGCTCTTCAAGATATTTGTGTTCCTTCTTTTCGGTGGAATTGACACCGATTGTGTTAAAGATATCCGGTTGTTCGGATGAATCGGAGGAGACATCGGAAGAAACATCTCCGGAAGGTGCGTCGCCGGAACTGATGCTGACAGAGGAACCTCCCGGTTCGGAAGAAGTCTGGTGGGTCTGTCCTTGACAGGAGGCAAGTACTGCCAAGATCATCAGCAGCGCCATTGCAAATGTGAGTATGCGTTTCATTTTATTGGTAGTGTTCCTTTCAGAAAAAAGATTTTATGGTCATTATATCATAATTATTTGAACAAGTCTACATATAAATTGGATTTTTTTTCAAAAAAATTGAAAAACCAAAAGAATTTTTCAAAAACCGCCTCAAAATCTATTGACAAAAGACAGGAAATTTGATAAGATAAACCTGCAAAAGTGGAGTGTAAAGGAGTCGGCGATAGCATGAAGGTGATCGCTCTGTTATCGGAGAAAGGCGGCGTCGGTAAATCCTTAGTGTCGGTTGCTTTGGCTGCGGCACTTGTAAGACAAGGAAAGAAAACGATTTTGGCCGATCTTGATCCAAAGGTACACACGTTGGATCTGTATGTGGGTATGCAAGATCGCGCACTTTTTCGATTGGATGACTTCTTTTCGAACACGGCAATGCTCTCGAAGGTCTTGCTGCAAGATGAGCAGTTGGACGCCTTTTATCTTTGTCCCGCACCTTCCGAGACGGGATGTTTGACGGAAAAGAACGGCAGAATGTTCTGTCACGCGTTAGAAGAGGAATGTTCGCCTGATTTTTTGATTCTCGATATTCCTAAGGGGTGCGAAGATGCATTTTCTTTTGCTTATCCGATCTCAGATCTTTTTTTGGTCATTTCGGATGAGGGGATTTCTTCTGTGCTTGCTGCAGAGATCATGGCTGAACGTTTGAGGGGGAAAGAGGCTTATCTTTTACTCAATCGGTATGATCTGTATCCTCAAACAAAAAGAAGAGAAGGCGGACGGGCAGGAGAGATTGTTGACACGGTGCGCTTACCGTTGATCGGGATCGTTCCAGAGAACGAGGAATTGCGTGAGCGCGCAAACGGCGGTCGGTTGCAATATCTGACGGGAGACGGCGCTGTTCCGTTTGATAATTTGACTGTTCGCTTGTTGGGCGAACAAAGATTGCTGTTTGACGGAATGAAGGACGGCAAAAAATTAAGAAGAAACTTATAAATGAACGGTTTTGTATGAAGGGAGCACAAGAGGATGGAAATTGCATTGATTGCAGACGACAAGAAAAAAGAACTCATGGTAGAATTTTGCATCGCTTATTGCGGAATCTTATCCAAGCATCATTTGTGTGCGACCGGAAAGACTGCAAAGTATATTTCGGAATCTACCGGGTTGGAGATCGAGAGTTTGTTGTCCGGAGGCTTGGGCGGTATGGAGCAGGTTTGTTCTCGGATTTGTTACAACGAAATCGACTTATTGCTCTATTTCAAGGACACATCCGCGCAGAGCATGACCGACAACAGAGATCATGAGATCTTAAGAAGTTGCGATATGTACAATGTTCCGGTTGCCACCAATATTGCCACTGCAGAGGTACTGGTGATGGCACTGGAGCGGGGAGATCTTGATTGGAGAATGTTAGTCAATCCCAAGGCTAAAAAGTAAAAAAGAGCGACTGAGCTGTTCCTGTGTGCGGAAGGCTTGGTCGCATTTTTGTTTAATTAAGAGATCCATTCGATGATGCCGTCGACCAGAGAATAGATGCCGAGTCCGATCAAAATGATCCCACCGGCAAGTTCCGCTTTCGACTTGTATTTCACGCCGAACAAATTGCCGATCTTCACACCGAGTGCGGAAAGAAGAAAGGTGGTTGCACCGATGGCAAGTACTGCAATCAGAGTCATTTTGAAATGATAACCGTCAAGAGCGAGAGTCGTTCCGGCAATCATTGCGTCAATGCTGGTGGCAAAGGCGAGGGGAACCATAGCTTTGAAGGAAAAGTTGCAATCAAGGGATTCCTCTTCTTTTTTGAGGGCTTCTTTTATCATGTTTCCGCCGATCACGGCAAGGAGCCAAAAGGCTACGATCGGTGCGACCTTGCTGATATATTTTGTAAAGGTGGAAGACAGTGCCCAACCGATGAGCGGCATGATTGCCTGAAAAGCGCCAAAATAAATGCCGCAAACGAGGGCGTGTTTCGCTTTCATTTTTTGCACAGACAGTCCCTTGCAGACCGAGACGGCGAAGGCGTCGGCAGACAGACCGATTGCTAAACCGGCAATGAACAGGATTTGTGAAATTGTGAACATGATCCCCTCCGAAATAATTCAAAACGTCTTTTTATGATACCATTTTTGAAGGAAAATGTCAAGAAGAAAAGTTCGTATATTTGCAAAAAATGCAAATTCATTCTGCTTTTGACGGAAGTTTGTTGACTGCGGGGCAAAAATGTGCTATACTGCTTGCGGTAAGGAAAGAGAGGGGTGCTGGTATGAGAGAAATGTTGATCGTCGGGATCGCCGGAGGCACCGGGAGCGGTAAGAGTACTATTACCGAATATTTGGCGGAAAAATTCGGAAGCAAGGTGACGGTGATGCGGCACGATGATTATTATAAAGCCAACCATGATATGAGTTACGAAGAACGCGCAAAGATTAATTACGACTGTCCGGACGCTTTTGAAACCTCTTTGATGGTCGAACATTTGAAGCAACTTAAGAAGGGCAGAGTTGTCAATTGCCCGATCTATGATTATACGATTCATGATCGCTCAAATGATACAAGAGAGGTTTGTCCTGCGGACGTATTGTTGATCGACGGTATTCTTGTGTTGGCAGACTCGGAATTAAGAGACTTGATGGACATTCGTATTTATGTTGATACCGATGCCGATATCCGCATCCTCAGAAGGATCAAGAGAGATGTCAACTACCGTGGCAGAACGCTTGAATCTGTCATTGATCAGTATTTGACTACCGTCAAGCCGATGCATGAAGCGTTTGTTGAGCCAAGCAAGCGCTATGCCGATATCATCATTCCGGTCGGCGGTTACAATACCGTTGCTCTCGAGATGCTCGAACAG
>CAZUWA010000004.1:20176-59272 GCA_964623895.1 uncultured Lachnospiraceae bacterium
TATCATCATTCCGGTCGGCGGTTACAATACCGTTGCTCTCGAGATGCTCGAACAGAGGATCATCAGTCATCTGCGGTAATTGTGATTCAAATATGGAAATAAACGGGCCGTAACAAGCCAAAAACTTGTTACGGTCCGTTTGGGGATGGTTGTTTTGGTGAATACATTGCCGGCAACTGTGCTTTTTCGGCTCCATTCTTTCTGTCTGCTTTCCACCACACTGATGTCACTGTATGATAAGCAAAGAGTGGATGACAAATGCGGAAGCAAAGAAACGGAAAGGAGAAACTTTTTATTCTTCTTTTGGTTTCTTCTTTTTTTCTTTCTTTTCTTCCTTCTGCGGAAGGGTGTTTCGATAGTCTTTTACGGTGCGGTCAAGTAGGATCTTGGAAACTGCCGCAAGGATCATCTGTTCTGCGATCTGCTCTTTTTCCGGCGTGTTGTTTTCTTCATTTGGCGGAGCGGCGAAAAGACGGTGTTCGAAACTGTCGCAAAAACGATCGTATGCGCTTTCGTCCAATTCTGTAAAAAGCGCGATATCCTCTAAGGAAACTGTACTTTTCATAGTGGCAATATAGAACAGCGCACGGATGTGCGCAGGATAATAGAGCTTTTTTTCCGGTTTGGGAAGCAACCCTGTTTTGACATAGTTGCTCACCATCGAAGCGGTGATCTCTTCCTCGCCAAGCGGTGCGAGTGCACCGTTCAGATAACGGACGGTCTGCTCCAAAAACAGCCCAATATCCGGTATTTCTCTGCTTCTCGGCAGGTGAAAATTTGTGATATTCATTTCTGTTTCCTCTCTTTTGATGACTTCATTTTACACGATTTCCCCATTTTTGTCAATAGTTTTTAAAAAGTCGAATATTTTTGTAAAAAAATGCAAGAAAGCACTTGACAAAGCTCAATAAAGGTTGTAAAATACTCTTGTATCGGTTTTTGAAAAACCGATCGAATAAAGATCCAAAAAGAGTGTGATATTATGAATGTGAAAAAAGCTTCTTTTATCGAAAAATTCTGCAAAGTGTTGCGTATTCTTACCTTGCCTCCTGTGATTACCGGGGCAACGGTGATGCTTCTTTATTTTTTGACTGACAATGTGGGGGTGAAAGGACTAATCCTGCTTCTTTCCTGTCTTGTTGGCATTCCGCTACTTGCCTATCCGTTTAGCAGGATTTTGATGCCGAAAAAGGAAAAGCGGGAGGCGCAGAGGAACTTGGCGCTGATCCTTTCGGCTGTCGGATATTTCATCGGTCTGATCGGTTGCTTTATTTTGAAGCCGGGTAAGGTGACGATGGTCTTCTTTTCTTCTTACTGTATTTCCATTGTGCTGTTGCTGTTACTCAATAAGCTGTTGCACTTTAAAGCGAGTGGGCATGCCTGCTCCACTACCACTCCGGCTGTGTTGCTTCCGTGGCAACTCAATGCTTTTTGGGGGATTGTCGGTATTGCTATTGTCGTTTCCGTTTATTTCTCATCCATTAAGTTGAAGCGGCATACATTCCCTCAACTGCTTGTGGGAACCGCTTGCAGTTCGCTAGCATTGGTGATCAGTATTGTTTTGATCGGTTGACAATAATAAAAGGGATGGTAAAAATCTCTTTAAAAAACGCGGATGGGTGCCGCGTTTTTTGTAGGATATCAGTCTTTTTTACGGCGTAAAATTTTAAAAAATACAGCCGTAGGTTAGTTCTTGCAGTGTATATATCTTCGTAAAATTCAAAATATTATGAAAAATTCTACAATTTGAAGAAAATAAGCGATGCCAAGTTCTAAAACTCAGCATCGCTCATTTTGCTGTTAAACTACCCCCCTACGTGACAGATGCCGTAAAATAATTAAATTGTTTGTTTAACTGTTTTACGAACACCTGCCATCCGTGCGGACTTTTGCGTTTGTCGGATAGAGAGCCAAAGAACGGGAGCATCAAGAGGGTAAGAATGTTGTTAAGCGCCATGATCATGCCGGAAAAAGTCTGAGACATGCCGAATTTGTCGGTCAAAATTATCAAAATGACGGTCTCATATGCCTGCCCTAAAGGCACAGATGAGGAAAAATGCAAAGCCGACAAAGAGCATTCTCCTGTAGTTCGGTTTCATATTGGTTCGCTGTTTCGTATTTATTCTCTTCATCGTACCATATTTTGCGTGAAATTACGATAGTTTTTGACAAAAAGGGTGATCTGTACGGCAATTCCAATGTTGTTATGTCCAGAAAAAATGTTTACAAATTTCCCGTTAAAAAAGCAGATAATTGCTTGCATTTTGATTTTTAATATGTTATAATGACCTTTGTTTGAAAAAAGAATGGGGAAAAATATGGAAAAAACGATTAAAAAAGAAGGAAATATCATGGGCACGATGCCTGTAGGCAAACTGCTCTTTACAATGGCAATGCCGATGGTCATTTCGATGCTCGTGCAGGCACTTTACAATATTTATGACAGCCTGGTGGTTGCAAGTTACAGTCCAGACGGCGTTACGGGGTTGGCTCTTGCTTTTCCTTTGCAGAGCCTGATGATCGCTTTTGCGACGGGTACGGGCGTCGGCATCAACAGTTATCTTTCAAAATCGTTGGGAGAAGGCAGACGTGACCGCGCTAACAAGGCAGTGACTAACGGATTGTTTTTGATTTTACTGATCAATATTGCGTTTATCATTTTGGGACTGACTTGCACAGACCTGTATTTTAAGTACCTGACCGATGCTGCTCCCGGAAGCGCTTCTTATGATTACGGGACCGGATATACTTTTATTGTTCTTGTGTTTTCCACGGGACTGTTTTTTCAAGTTACGTTTGAGCGGCTTTTGCAGTCGACCGGTATGGCAAAAATGTCGATGGTGACACAGGGAGTGGGGGCGGTCGTCAATATCATCCTTGATCCTTTTTTTATTCTGGCGAAAGGTGACCGTTTCTTGGGGATCACTATGCCGTTTGGATTTGATATGGGCACGGAAGGCGCGGCGCTTGCGACAGTAATCGGTCAGTTTTTGGCGGCGGTGCTCGGATTGATCTTAAATCTGATCTACAATAAAGATATCAGTCTGTCCTTTAAGAAATTTAAACCGGATCTTGAGGTTATCGGCAAGATATGCAGTGTTGGTATCCCTTCGATCTTCATGTCCGCAGTCGGTTCCTTCCTTACTGTGGCGCTCAATAAGATCCTGACGATCGGTGAGGCGGCAAGTTATGCGGCAACAGGCATCCCTGCTGCCAAAGCAACACTGTTGGCGCAAAAGCGGCTGGCAGGTGTTGCAGTCTACGGAGTCTATTTCAAACTGCAGTCCTTTGTGTTTATGCCGGTTTTCGGTATGAATAACGGTATGATCCCGATCGTGGCATATAACTTCGGTATGCGCTCGAAAGCAAGAATCATGAAGACGGTCAAATTGGCGATGATCGCGGCATTTTGCTATATGTTGCTTGGATTCTGCATTTTCCAGACCTTTTCCGGTCCGCTCATCGAGGTCTTCTATCAGTCGGATAATTCCTCGTCCGGGGAGAGCGCCGATGTCAGAACGGAGGAAGATCCAATTTTTACAGAGGAAGAACTGGAAGCGCTTGACCAGGATGCGAGGGAACTCGCGCGGATGTCTGGTGGGGAAGCGGTCATGCATTACGGAAAACCCGCTATGCGGATCATCAGTTTCTGTTTTATCTTTGCAGGTGTATGCGTCATCACTATTTCCGCCTTGCAGGCACTTGGACAGGGATTACCGAGTTTGTTGATCTCACTTATCCGACAGATTGTTATCATCCTGCCGCTAGCATTCATTTTTGCGAAGACGTTTGGACTGTTGGCAGTTTTCTTCGCTTTCCCGATCGCGGAATTTGTGGCACTTATTATTAGTATTTTCTTATTTATTCGTACCTACAAAAAGCAGATCAAGCCGCTTGATCTGCCGCTTGCGGAAGGAAATTTATGAAAATCGGGACTGTTAAGAAGTCGTTTGACTTTTAACAGTCCCGATTGTTTTTTAGAAGATCAGATCTCAAAAATAGCGGTATTGCCGTTCAGCACACCTTCCGCAAGTGTTTCTTTGTTGCTTCCGCAAAGGGTCGCTTCCAAAAGGGAGACCTTGCCTTTTCTGCCTTTTTTCAACTCAACACCCCAAATATAGTCTGTTACGGTCTTATCCTTAGGGAATTTCATTAACGGTTCAAAGTTGAATGCGAAATAGCCGGTCGCCTCGTCGCCCTTGAAGATGCCGTCAAAGTTGAGATATTCTCCCTTTTTGCGATCACAATAGGTGGGGTGGAATTCCTGATAGCGGTAGATTGCCGGTTTGACTTTTTTGGTCAAGCCGCCGTCCTTCGGCTTTCTGGTGAGGTAAACGGTGTAGCATTCTCTGTCAGTCGCGTTGACGGTCAATTTGACGTACATCTTCGGCATGCCGACCACGATCTCTTTTTGATGGTTCAAGAATACGAATTGGTCAAGTACCCAACCACGCTCGGAGGCAACGCCTTTTCCTGCTGCGATGGCGAGCTTGGAAGTGAATGTTCCTTCCGGTGCGCAGTCCAGAAGCCATGATTTTGCTTCCGGGTATCTGCCGCCGTTTAGGGTGGCGAAATTCACTTTTCTGCCACTTGCCGCGAATGCGAGACCTGCGTCAAGCATACCGGAACCGTTCTTTTCCGGATCTTTTTCGGGGGCATAGATCCAATAACTGCCTTCGTATTCCTCTTTGTACCATTGCTTGTCGCTTGCTTCAAATGCCATGATATCTGCGTAAGGAATGAAGGCGAATCGTCCGCCGTCCTCCTTTGTCAAAGTGAGATCTCTTGCTTCCTTTTCTGAAGAGTATGCAAGATATTTGCCGCATTCGTCCTTTGCAGTGAAGCAAGGATATGTTTTACCGTACAGTTCACATTCACCTGCCGGATCGAAAGTCAGTGCCTGCGGATTTGTCACAAGAGAGGGTGGGAACATGCACATATCGGACTGCGCAGTCAGGTACATCGGACCGGAGTAGAGCGCACTGTCGTTGAGCTGTGGGAATTCGGAAAGAGTGTTGCAGGCATCATACATCAGCCATGTTAAGCCGCCGTTCTGCCAACCTTCACCATAAGAGTTTGCAATGAGGAATGCACCCTTCATTTGGACGCCCGCAAAGGTTGCGGTGATATCATCGTCATAGCCGACAAGGGTGACCTGATGTCCGCCGCCGCCATTGCCTGCTGCCGCAACGATGACACCGTCGCCGACTTTGCCGTAAGTACCGCAGCCGTCTACCTTGCCGAATATCCATCTGCCGGGATAGCCGCCGGTGACGATGGCATCTCCGCGTACGAGAGATTCTTTGATCATACCGATCAGTTCTTTGCCTTTCTCACTTGTGGTGAGTTTTTCGTTGTACGGCTCTTTTGTGAACCAGATCTGTTTATAACCGGAGAGGCGGTACTGCATGGCGCGTTCCATTTCACCTTCCTTGACCGGCCATGCGGTCGTGGCGGTATATAACTTGCCGTCCTTGTCCTTGATGAGCGAAGCGCCTTGTTCATTTTTTTCGAACGGACAATCGGTTTGCGACAAAGCGCCGTTTTCTGAGATCACATCATATACCCAAGTTGTGCCTGCGCCGGAAAAGCCAAATGTGAATTTCGGTGCAAAGCAGTCTGAGGGGTTATCTCTCGGTGCGACCTTACAGCCGATCTTTGTTGAGTGCAAGTATCTTGAGACTGCATTCGAGAACTGATTTCTGGTGATCGCCTGAGAAGCACAGGAGCCGATCGCGCCTTGGTTGTCGATTTTCGGGAAGTGCGTTGTGCCGTACAGAATCGCGGCAGAAGGGAGGGCGTTTTGCTTTTTCATGATATCATCCTTTCGGGAAAATATTTGATTTTCAGTTTACCGGTGTCTAAGTTTTGCAGAACAATGGGACGTATATGTCCGATTCTTCCAAAAATATAATAACACGATGTTATTGTAAATCAAAGGATGGGATTTGTCAAGTTGTGTACTGAAAGAAAATTCATTTTTTAGTCACTTTTTTTCCATGCCCTATTGACAAGGTGAAAAAAGTGTGTTATACTCTTCGCAACGATTAGAAGAGGGAGTTTATACGGCAATGAAGATGCATGGTTTTGCAGTTGCATATTATTACTTTTACTTTTTTGGTGAAAAGTAAAAGCGATTTGTGCTGCAAAAAAATGAGATCTGTCGTCGATTCCCGTGAAAAAAGACGATAAGGCTTCGCAGTATGAGCGCTGCGAAGCCTTTTGATTTTATGTCGGCAGAAAATCTAATTGCTCCTCGAAAGCGGTTCGGCATAAAAAAGATCTTTGCATTACTTTCTGCGGTGCACGAAAAACAAGGAGAGAAATCATGGTTACAGTGTTAAAACAAGGCGTCAAGGACGCACAGATCGAAAAATTGATCGAATGGTTCAAAGGACAAGGGTTAGATGTACACGTTTCAAAGGGTGAGTTCAACACGGTTCTCGGAATTGTCGGAAACACCTCAAAAGTTGATGTGGAGTTGTTGGAAGGATTGGATATGGTCGAGTCGGTCAAGCGTATCAGCGAGCCGTTCAAGAAGGCAAACCGCAAATTTCACCCGGATGACAGCGTGATCAACTGTGGCGGTGTCAAGATCGGTGGGGGCAATTTTGCTGTCATTGCAGGTCCTTGCTCGGTGGAAAGTGCCGAACAGATCGTAGAAGTGGCAAAAGCGGTCAAGGCTTCCGGTGCGACGCTGCTTCGCGGCGGTGCGTTTAAGCCGCGTACTTCTCCCTACGATTTTCAGGGATTGAAAGCAGAAGGCATCGAACTGCTTCTTGAAGCGAAAAAGGAAACGGGATTGCCTATTGTTACCGAGATCATGAATGCAAACCATCTGCCGCTGTTTGAAAATGTGGACGTCATTCAAGTCGGTGCACGGAATATGCAGAATTTTGAATTATTGAAGGAACTTGGCAAGATCAATAAGCCGATCCTCTTAAAGCGCGGTATTGCGAACACTCTCAAGGAACTGTTGATGTCCGCAGAATACATCATGGCAGGTGGCAATGAACAGGTCATCTTCTGCGAGCGTGGCATCCGTACCTACGAGACCTATACCAGAAATACCCTTGATCTTTCTGCTGTGCCGGTGTTAAAAGAACTTAGTCATCTGCCCATCGTGATCGATCCCAGCCACGCAACCGGAAAAGCATCTCTCGTTGAGCCGATGGCGCTTGCGGCAGTGGCTTCAGGTGCGGACGGTGTGATGATCGAAGTGCACAACGATCCAATGCATGCTCTTTGCGATGGTGCGCAGTCGTTGACGCCTGAAAAATTTGACGAAGTGGCAAAGAAAATGTTTGCAGTGCGCAATGTTTGCGGAAAGTGATGGAAAGCAATGGTTATCGGTGTGGTTGGCATGGGACTGATCGGCGGATCGGTCTGTAAAAGTTACAGAAAAAATTTGCCGGAGTCAGTGATATACGGTTACGATCTTGACAGCCGTCTTCCGGGGATTGCGGAGCTTGCCGGGGTTATCAACGGAGAATTGACGCAAGCGCGTTTGAAAGATTGCGATATTGTTTTTCTTGCGGCATATCCGGAGGCAACGAAGGAGTATTTAAGCGAAAATGCGCCTAATTTCAATAAAAACGGCATCGTTCTTGATTGTTGCGGTATTAAGTCTGCGATCTGTGCGCACGGCTTTGCGTTGGCGAAAGAGCATGGCTTTACTTTTGTTGGGGGACACCCGATGGCAGGAAGCCATCATTCCGGCTACAAATATGCGACGGCAACTCTATTTGACGGCGCACCGATGGTGTTAGTGCCGGAAAAGCGGGATGATATTGACTTTTATCAACGGCTCAAAACATTGTTGGCGCCCCTGCGGTTTGGACGCCTGTCGGTGACGACGGCGGAAGAGCACGACCGTATTATCGCATTTACCTCGCAAATGGCGCATGTCGTGTCGAATGCTTATGTCAAAAGTCCGACTGCGGAAGACCACAAGGGCTTTTCCGCGGGAAGCTACAAGGATCTGACGCGTGTGGCGTGGCTGTCAGCGCCGATGTGGAGCGAACTGTTTATCGAGAATAAAGAAGCGTTGCTTTACGAATTGCGCTTGTTCAAAGAGAATATTGAGGAGTACATCGATGCCATCGAGCGTTCGGACAACGATAAACTTTGCGGCATCCTGCAGGATGGTAGCGACATTAAAGGGAGGATCGACGGAAAATGAGAAAGGTGACTGTATCTGCTTCCGAAAGTTATGATATTTTTATCGGTTCGGGAGTGCTTGATCGGGTCGGCGAACAGATCGCAAAGGTATTCCCGAAGACAGAAAAGGTATTTTTGCTCTCGGATGATACTGTGTTTTCCCTTTACGGAAAGAAGGTCTGCGACAGGATCACGGAAGCGGGGTATCTTCTGTCAAATTATGTTGTTCCGCATGGAGAAGCCTCCAAATCAACGGAAAATTTTGTGAAAGTTCTTGAAGCACTTGCGGAAGCAGGGCTGACCAAGACCGACCTTTTGGTCGCGCTCGGCGGCGGCGTAGTGGGAGATCTCGGTGGTTTTGCCGCCGCGTGTTATCTTAGAGGCATTGCATTTTTACAGTTGCCAACGACTTTGTTGTCTGCTGTGGATTCCTCTGTCGGCGGAAAAACGGCGATCAATCTGACGGCAGGCAAGAATCTTGCCGGTGCATTTCACCAACCGGGGTTGGTGTTAATGGATACTGACACGCTTGAAACTTTGCCGCCCGAAGTATTGAGAGATGGTTGCGGAGAGGTCATCAAATATGCGGTACTGCGGGATGAAACGCTTTTTGAAGCACTGTTTGCCGGGATAAGCTATGCAAAGAGTGAGGAATGCATTGCAAAATGTGTGGAATACAAGAAGTATTATGTCGAACAGGACGAATATGATACCGGTGTGCGACATTTTCTAAATCTCGGGCACACTGTGGCACATGCCATTGAGAAAAAATCGGGTTATGCGGTTTCTCACGGAGAAGCGGTGGCAATGGGTATGAAAAATGTTGCAGAAGCATCGGTTCGTGTGGGGAAAATGGGAGAAAAAGACCTCGAACGATTGTCGGCATTGCTTGCAGTATTCGGCTTTGCGGACTGCCCGTACGAAAATGAAGAAATGATCGAATATATGTATTCCGACAAAAAGACGAAAGGGAAGGAGATCACTTTGGTCTTGCCGGAAGCGATCGGTCGGTGCAGTCTGTACCGACTTCCGACAAAAGAACTAAAGGACTTTTTTGTATAGAAATATGACTGTTACGGTTTACGCAAAGAACGTGTCGGGAACGGTTTCTGCCATTCCCTCCAAATCGGCGGCGCACCGCATTCTCATTCTGTCAGCCCTTGCGGATGCTCCTACAAAAGTCATTTGCCCGAAGATCTCTGAGGATATTGAGGCGACGGTAGGGGCACTGCGTGCTTTGGGCGCGGATATTCAAAAATTAACAGATGGTTATCTCGTCACACCGGGCAGATTGCCGGAAAATTCTCTTCTTGACTGTGGAGAGAGTGGCTCGACTCTTCGCTTTCTGTTGCCGGTTGCGGCGGCGCTCGGCGCAAATGCGCAATTTATCGGCAGAGGAAGGCTGCCCCTGCGCCCGATGGGTGATCTTGCGGCAGCGATCGAACAGGGCGGCGGAACGGTCAGCAACGGCGGGCAACTGCCCTTTACCCTTTGCGGCAAACTGCATGCAGGGGAATATACCGTTAAAGGAAATGTTTCCTCTCAATATCTAACCGGACTTTTGATGGCTTTGCCGCTCCTTGAAGGGGACTCTGTGATCAAAGTTGAAGGGGAATTGCAATCGGTCGGTTATGTTGACATGACGTTGGCGGCACTGGAACTGTTCGGCGTGGAAATTTGCCAAAAGGATGGTCACTTTTATATTTCCGGCGGAAAGAGCTATCATACGCCCGGAGAGATCACAGTGGAAGGGGATTACTCAAACGCCGCGTTCTTCCTGTCACTCGGTGCATTATCTGAAGGCGGCGTCACGGTTACCGGACTTCTTCCTGACAGTGTGCAGGGAGACCGTGCTGTTTTAGAGGTGTTAAAACGGTTCGGTGCGGATGTTAAACAGGACGGATCATGCGTTTTTGTCGGGAAAAAGGCACTACAAGGCATGGTCATTGATGCTAAAAATATTCCGGACCTCGTGCCGGTCTTGGCAGTGGTCGCTGCATATGCAGAGGGCAAAACACAATTTATCGGCGCGGAGCGACTGCGCGTCAAAGAGAGCGACCGCATTCAAACGACCGTCAAACTGATCAATTCTCTCGGTGGGAAAGCGGAGGAAACGGCAGATGGACTGATTGTTTACGGCGCCGGACTTTCAGGCGGAAAGGTCTTTGGTGAAGGGGATCACCGCATCGTAATGTCTGCGGCAGTGGCTTCTGTTATGGGAGAGGTCGTTATTGAAGGCGCGGAAGCGGTGGCAAAGTCCTATCCCGGCTTTTTTGAGGATTTGAAGAAAGTTGTAAGGTGACTTTCAAATAATCCCTCAACGAGGTAAGTTTGAAAGACGGATCTTTTAAACGCATTTTGTGGTTTTCACAACCGGAGCAGTGGTAATTTGGTTTTGCAAAACAAGTTTCAATTCCGCAAGAAAGGAAGTTTTCGCAAAAAGCGAAAGCAATGGTCATACCTATGAAAGATTTAACGGCACTGCGGTGCGAAATTGATGAAATTGACAAGGAGATGGTGCGGCTGTTCGCGCGGCGCATGGAGATCTCCAAAGATGTAGCAAATTATAAAAAGGAAAACGGACTTCCGATCTACGATCCCCAAAGAGAGCGTGCTCTTCTTTTGAAGGTGGCAGAACTTGCAGGGGAAGAGTATGGGGAATACACAAAGGTGTTGTATTCTCAGATCATGGAACTCAGTAAAAGCGTACAGCAAAAGGCGCTTCATCCGACTTCCGGCATCTATTCGTCGGTGGTAAAAGCGATGGAACAGACGGAACTGCTCTTTCCAACGGCGGCAAAGGTCGCTTGCCAAGGGGTGGAGGGGGCATATTCCGGACAGGCGGCAGAAAAACTGTTTGCCCTACCGGAGATCTCCTATTTCGGCAGTTTTGAGAAGGTGTTCAAAGCCATCGAAGTGGGAGAATGCCGCTATGGTGTTCTGCCGATTGAAAACAGCACCGCAGGTTCTGTCAATGCTGTATACGACTTGATGATCCGCTATAATTTTAAAATCGTACGCTCTTGCAGATTGAAAGTTGATCATTGTTTGCTTGCAAAAAAAGGCGTTGCCATCGAAGAGATCAAAGAAGTGTTCTCGCATGAGCAGGCGATCAACCAATGCAGCGGCTTCTTAAAGACGCTGCACGGTGTTAAAGTGACTGTTTGTGCCAACACTGCGATGGCGGCAAAGGCAGTTGCGGAAAGCAAACGAAAAGACGTGGCTGCATTGTCTTCTTTCTGTTGTGCCAACCTTTACGGACTCGGGGTGCTCGCATCCTCCGTGCAGGACACCGGCAATAATTATACTCGTTTCATTTGTATCTCGAAGAATACCGAGATCTATCCGGGTTCCGATCGCACGACAGTGATGATGGTCATTTCCCACCGTCCCGGGGCGCTGTATCGGGTGCTTTCTCGTTTCTATGCGCTCGGCATCAATCTGGTGAAATTAGAGAGCCGTCCGATGCCCGACCGCGACTTTGAGTTTATGTTCTATTTTGATCTACAGGTTTCCATTTATGACCCGCGCTTTGAAGCGCTTTGCTCGGAAACAGAGCACATGGGGGAAGAAGTGCGGTATCTTGGTAGTTATCAGGAGGTCTTTTGATGAGTTACGGACTTTTGGGCAAGGTTCTCGGACACAGCCGCTCTCCGGAAATCCACCGGTTGTTCGGAAATGATGATTACCGACTTTATGAAGTGACACCGGATCAATTAGAAGAATTTATGACCGTCGCAAATTTTGACGGTATCAATGTCACTGTTCCTTATAAGGAAGCGGTCATCCCCTATCTTGCGGAGCTTTCTCCTGCGGCGAAGCGGATCGGGGCGGTCAACACGGTGATCAAGCGCTCGGGTGGCGATTTGTACGGGGATAATACCGATTATTTTGGCTTTGTGTCGATGATAGATCGTGCGGGTATTGAGGTGAAGGAAAAAAAATGTCTTGTTCTCGGTTCGGGAGGTGCTTCGAAAACAGCGGTGACGGCTCTTTCCGATATGGAAGCCTCGGAAGTCATTGTGATCTCTCGAAAAGGTGAGAATAATTACGGCAATATCGACCGACATTTCGATGCATCTGTGATCGTGAATACTACGCCGGTCGGAATGTATCCTGACTGCGAGAGCAGTCCCCTTTCTCTTGAAGGTTTTTACAGGTTGTCAGGTGTGGCGGATGTTATTTACAATCCCCGTCCGACCCGACTTTTAAGGGATGCTTCGGACCGGAGAATTGCCACTGCGGACGGGCTTTATATGCTTGTCGGACAGGCAAGAAAAGCGGTAGAACTGTTTATGAATACCAAGATCTCGGATGAAAAGCAGGATCTGGTGTTTGAAGAAATTGTAAAAACACTGTAAAACATATGCAATTTCGGCGGAAAGAAGGTTAGAGGTATGATTGGACTTGGAACGATCGTCAACACTGCGACAGTTATCGTCGGTGCACTTCTCGGAATGCTGGGTGGGAAGTTTTTAAACGAAAGAGTACAGGAAACGGTCTTGAAAGCGAATGGCATATGCGTAGTTTTTATCGGTGCGACGGGGATGCTTACAGGTCTTGTCAGCGTCGAAGAAAATGGGGCGCTTTCGTCAGGCGATACTTTGTGGGTGATTCTGTCGGTGGTAGTTGGTGCACTGATCGGAGAGATCATCAATATTGAGAAATATGTCGAAAAATTCGGTGTTTTTCTTCGAAAAAAGACGAAAAGCGATGGAGATTCTCACTTCTTGGACGGCTTTCTTACCACCACGCTTACCATTTGTATCGGTGCGATGTCGATCGTCGGACCGTTTGAGGATGGGCTCGGCAACACCCCGAACATTCTTTATACCAAGGCGACGCTGGATTTTTTCACCGTCATGCTGTTTGCCGCGGGAATGGGTAAGGGATGCATTTTCTCGGCAATTCCGCTCTTCCTTTATCAAGGAGCGTTCACTGCGATCGCCTACTTTGCGGGACCGTTTCTTGGAGATGCATCGGTAGCGAATATCTCACTTGTTGGTTCAATCCTCATTTTCTGTGTGGGTATCAATTTGGCTTTCAATCAAAAATTGCGGGTAGCAAATATGCTTCCTTCCCTTGTGATCGCCGCAGTGATCGGCTTTTTTACTTGAATGAAAAACTATATTTATTTTTCGCAGAGTCTTGACGGTTATGACAATTTGGCATTTGATGAATGTTTTCTCGACCATGTGGCAGCGGATGAATTGATCCTTTATTTTTATGTCAATAAAAATGCTGTTATCATCGGCAAAAACCAGAATCCGTTAAAAGAATGTGCGCTTGACAAAATGGCGGCGGATGGCGTGCAGTTGGTGCGCCGTATCAGCGGCGGTGGGGCGGTTTATCATGACTGCGGCAACCTCAATTTCTCGTTTATTGCAGGAGCGGAGCGATACGACAAAGACAAGCAGCATCGGTTGATCCTTGAAACGGTGCGCGCGCTCGGCATCTCTTGCGAATTTTCAGGGCGAAACGATCTTTTGGTAGGCGGACGAAAGTTTTCGGGAAATGCCTACTGTTCGCGAGGAATGGCAAAGCAACATCACGGAACGTTGCTTGTTTCGGCAGATCTTGAAAAACTCGGTAGATACTTGACGGCGGATCCGCGGAAACTGAAAGCAAAAGGTGTGAATTCGGTACGTTCGCGCGTTTGTAATCTTTCGGAATTTTCTCCCGGACTGACGGTGGAAAAATTAAAAAACGTTATTCCGTCGGCATTTGAGCGGGTTTTCGGTAGTTATGAACTGCTGATGCCGGACGAAGATGTGCTTGCTATGGTAGCGCGTTATCGAAAAAAACATGCTTCTGACGCTTGGCGGTTGGGACAAACACCGCCCTTTGACCTAAAAGTTGATGAACGTTGCTCGTTTGGTAGCATTGAACTTTTTTTGAAAGTCGAAAAGGGGAGAGTCGTTGGTGCGGAACTATTTACTGATGCCAATGCGGAAGACCTGCCGGCACGCGTTAAAGATTTACTCATCGGTTCGCTTTGCACTGCCGATGCGCTCTCCGCGCCGTTTCTTCAGAGCGCAGATGTGCAGTTAAAGGAGATCGGGGAGGTTTTGAGGAGAGTTTAATAAAAAACAAGACCGGAACGATGATATGCACCCCAAAAGTCAGACACTTTTGGAGGTGCATACTTTTATTTTATGAAAGAGCGCAGAGGCAAAGCAAGCGAGTGAGGAAGGAACGTCTACTCAAACTTGAGAAAAAGGTAGAAGATCTTATTGCCAAGGATCAAAGACTGCCAAGCATGTCCCAAAAAGGAAATTGTATGGACAACAGCATAACGGAAAACTTTTTCGGTAGACTTAAAGTGGAAATGTATTACGGCGAAAATTTGAATCTCATCGGGGATTCATTGAAAAGCCGGAAGATTACATACGTTACTACAACGACGAAAGAATTTCTTTGAAACTAAAAGAAATGAGTCCGGTTCAATACCGAACTCATTTACAAATGATTTAATATTTAATTCTTGTCTGAACTTTTGGGTTCACTTCATTTCGAGAGCTGTTTTTTAACAGCTCCTTTTTGATAGATTTAAAATGTAGATGAAAGTGGGCGCGTATGGATTCCATCAGAAAACAGACCCCAAATCTGTGCGTTTGCATTCAAAGGCGATGCTTGAAGCAAAGCGCGGCGCGTTTTATAGGACGGGATATCAAGACAACCGCCGATAAGTGTTAAGATCTCAGATACGACCTCTCCTTGCTGCTCCAATTGGGATAAAACCTGATCAAAGTTGCAGTCTAAAATCGTATAGCTTTTTCCGGTCGTAGTGATCAATGCCGTCACAGGGGAATCAGTTTTGAGCGCGCTTGCATTAGAAATCAGTAATTCATAATTGGACATAACATACCTCCTTATCAACCCAAAACACCAAAATACATTCTTGAACCATCTGAAAATTTGTAATAATAGTTATAAGTTTTCCCTCCAAATGTAAATGGAGATACCGAAAAATACTCCAAATCAGTGCCATAATATTTCATGGCAGCTTCAATACTTTCCCAAGAATCGCATCCGTATTGATCGGCAGTTGTTGTTTCGGGTTGAGTATATTCGGAACCGGATCTACCCATGTTCATACGAACATTATCAGTAAAAGCTGTTGTAGTTATAGCAATCAAATTGCAAAGAGTTAATGTTAAGATTACGCAAGAAACGATTTTAATTATAAGCTTTTTTTTCATAAATATACCTCTTAGAATTGATAAGAAACAATTGCCTGTGAAGTACATCTCAATGCATGAAATGAATCTATTTGGATTTTTATTTAATTCATTTCATTGAGTGATCCGCTTTGGGGGCTTACGCCCCAACGAGAATACGCTTGAGTTGTCCTCCTCGTGAGGACAACAAGAGAGAATACTGACTATATATCATTTTCATGATACTTTCTCCTTTCTTGTTTTCTGACTATAGTGTAACAAATAATTCAAATATTGTCAAGTATTTTTGTTAAAAAATATTAAAAAACATCTGTCAAGAAGTATAAGCTGGCAAAAAAGAGAATCGCCGTAAAAGGATTTTGTACCTTGCGAGGTGCGAGCAAAGACTCTGCCTTTGGAAATCGCAAGTTTTTGAAAAAACTTGACTAAAACTTCAGAACAGTTCCACATTTTCTCGAAAAGGTGGCGGATTTAAAAGGCAGCTCCTTGATCAGAAAGGGGCAACGCCTTTTACGTTACCCTTACAGAAACTTCTGAAGTGGGTGGCGTTCCTCTTCCGGCTCGTTGAGAAGATTCAAGAGCAACATATTCCAACTGACGAAATTCGGTGCGTTTTAAAAACGCAAATTTTTTGTCGGAATGTCCGAGTTTTGCGGAAATGGCAACGTACGCTTTGTATTCAAGATAAATGAAGGTGTTGATATCGGGTGCGAGGATCGAATTTTTGGATAACCGAACATGGCGACGTTATTATCCGCGCCCGATTCCATTCATAACATTCCGGCGGCGTTGCGTTTGATCTGACCGGTGCGGGGAATAAGCCGTTCGGCAATTTCATTTTTTAACTGTTCGTGCGTATAGTTCATGTTTGTTTCCTCACTGTTCAAAGAATTTCATACGTTCGATTTTTTTACAGTGATAGTCGAAATCGGAAAGGGTAAAGAGTATTCCGCACAGTTCGATTTGACCATCAGCCGGTTCAAATCTGACCGGCATGCCGGTTTTCATTCGTGTGAGGATGCAGTCGGGACGTAGTCCGAGTGCCGAATCGGTCGGACCACACATTCCGATATCGGTAATAAACCCTGTGCCGTGCGGCAGTATGCGTTCATCAGCGGTGGGTACATGGGTGTGCGTGCCGAACAAGCACTGCACTCTGCCGTCAAGATGATAGCCCATTGCGATCTTTTCGCCGGTTGCTTCGGCATGAAAATCAACGACTGCGAGGTCATAATTTTCTCGTTCGGATGCCAAAATTCTATCGACCGTTTCAAAAGGACAAGCGGCAGGGTCCATATCCACTCTGCCGACTAGATTGACTACTAGCACATTTCTGCCGTTTGCTGAGATCACTGTATAACCTTTTCCGGGGTTAGCGCTCGGATAGTTTGCCGGGCGGAGAATGACATCGCTGCTATCAAGCAGTGGATAGAGGCTTCTTTGGCGAAAAGAATGATTTCCGCCCGTGAGGACATCCGCGCCGGCATAAAGCAGTGTTTTGGCATCCTCTGCGGACATGCCGTTTCCTCGTCCCATTGAAGCATTTTCTCCATTGATGATGACAAGATCGGGGGCAAGCTCCCGCTTGATCTGCGGAAGCCTCTTTTTGAGTGTCGCTACGGCATGCTCGCCGACGACGTCACCGAAGCATAAAATTTTCATAAGGGTGTTTCCTTCTTTTGCTGTAAGAACGAGAAAGGCAGAACGGCAAAATATTTGTCGTTCTGCCTTCTAACGCATAAAATATAAAACAATATATCTAATCCGCAGAAAAACTCGGCGGCGATCAATTTCAATTGAACTCTATATCATTATATATCAAACTGTGTTACGCAGTATCTACGTTATTTTGCAAAGTCACTTGCTCTGCTTTCTCTGATGATGTTGACTTTGATCTGTCCGGGATATTTTAATTCCTCTTCGATCTTGCGCGCAATGTCACTTGCCAAAAGCACCATGTTTTGGTCGCTGACCTCTTCGGGCTTGACCATCACGCGTACCTCTCTGCCTGCTTGGATCGCATATGCTTTTTCAACGCCGGGGAAGGAGGAAGAGATTTCCTCAAGTTTTTGAAGCCTTTTGATGAAGTTTTCGATATCTTCTCTGCGTGCGCCCGGTCTTGCTGCCGAAATGGCATCGGCTGCTTGAACGATCATGGCAATAATGGTTTTTGGTTCAACGTCTCCGTGATGCGCTTCGATCGCATGGATGACGTCTTTGCTCTCTTTGTACTTCTTGGCGATCTCTACGCCGATCTGTACATGCGAGCCTTCCACTTCTTGTGTCATTGCTTTACCGATATCGTGAAGCAGTCCCGCTCTTCTTGCGACTGTACCGTCCACGCCCAGTTCATCTGCAATGATACCGGAAATATAGGAGACCTCAACGGAATGGTTGAGTACATTTTGACCGTAACTTGTACGGTAAGCCAAACGACCTAAGATCTTGACGAGTTCATTGTTGATTCCATGAATGCCCGTCTCAAATACCGCTTTTTCACCGGCTTGCTTGATGCGGTTTTCCACTTCTTTTTTGCATTTTTCCACCGTTTCCTCAATTCTGGTGGGGTGGATTCTGCCGTCGGAGATCAGCTTTTCGAGGGTCAATCTTGCCACCTCGCGGCGGATGGGATCGAAACTGGAAATGGTAATGACTTCCGGCGTATCATCGATGATGAGATCGACGCCTGTGGCCGTTTCAACGGCTCTGATGTTTCTGCCTTCTCTGCCGATGATGCGACCTTTCATGTCGTCACTTGGCAGTGCAACGACCGATACCGTCGCTTCTGCGACCTGATCGGAGGCAACTCTTGTGATGGCAAGAGAAATGATGTTGCGTGCTTTTTCGTCTGCTTCGTCCTTCAGCTGTGCTTCGATCTCTACAAGTTTCTGTGCCGCTTCAAACTTGGCTTTCTCTTCGACCTGCGCGATCAGCATATTCTTTGCTTCTTCGGCAGACATTCCGGAAAGTTCTTCCAGTTTGGCAAGCTCTTGCACTTTGATCTCTTCGATGGCAGCAGCTTTGTTCTCGTAATCCTTGATCTTGGAATTGAGAACTTCTTCTTTTTTCTCCAATTGGTCGATCTTGCGGTCAAGAGCTTCTTCTCTTGAGACGCATCTGCGTTCCAGTTTGGATACTTCGTTGCGGCGTTCTTTCAGCTCGCGATCGGCTTCATTCTTGCTTTTCAGAATGTCTTCTTTTGCTTCAATGAGCATTTCTTTCGCCTGCTGCTCGGCTTTTTTTGTTTGCTCGCTGATGATGCGCTTTGCTTCCTGCTCGGCAGAGCCGATTTCCGCTTCCGCAACCTTTTTGCGGTATTGGATTCCGGCAAAGACACCGACGAGCGCGCCTAAAATCAACGCCAAGATGCCTACAACGATCGGGATGATGTAATCAGTCAAAACTTGCACCTCCTTTTCTTTGTTATTCGATTTTTAAAGTTCGTGGTGGTGGGTATTATGAGCGGTTGGCCACACTACCGTATATCACACCATCATTTATTATAAACGAAAAAGCACTGTTTGTCAAGGGATTAAACAGCGCTTTTTGAAAAAAATCGATTATTTCGGTTTTTGTCGTTTTATTCTGAAATGCGTTTTATTAGGTATGGCATTGCTTCTTCAAAGTGTACGCCGTACCACTCCGGACCTTTGTCGACAAGGGTGCGCTTCATTGATTCACAGGTGTAGTCTGCAGCAATCGCCGATGCTTCGTACAGATTCTTGCCCTTCATCAATCCACCGACAACTGTGGAAGAAAAAATATCGCCCGTGCCATGGTATTTTGCGGGAATCTTGTCGTTGAAATATTCAAAGAAGTTGCCTGTTTCGCTGTCGTATCCGACGAAACCGAGATGCTTATCGTCAAATCCGACACCGGTCATGACCGCTTTTTTTGCACCGAGGGCAATCAGCTTTTTGAGAATGTCATGGATAAATTCTCTGTCATAGTTCTCCGTATATTCGATGCCCAACATAAAGCAAGCTTCTGTGAGATTGGGCAGAATGATATCCGCAACCGCGCACAGCTTTGCCATTTCTTTTGCAAACGCTTCATTGAATCCGACATACAGTTTGCCGTTGTCGCCCATGGCAGGGTCGACCACTTTGACACAGTTCTTGCCGAAACGCTCGAAAAAGTCGATCATTAGATGAATTTGCTCAAATGACGCCAAATATCCGGTGTAGATGCCGTCAAAAGTGATGCCTTCTTTTTCCCAGTGATTGGCAATCGGTTCGATTTGGTCGGAGAGATCCTTGAGAGTGAAGTTTTTAAACATTGTGTGAGTGGACAGTACCGCAGTCGGCATAATGACCGTTTCGGTGCCCATTGCTGAAATGATCGGCAGCGCTACCGTCAACGAGCACTTACCAAGACAGGAAATGTCCTGTACTGTGACAATTTTTTTCATCTTTGTTCTCCATATTGTATGATTTATGACTGTATTATAACGCATTTTGACCATATTGCAAGTGCCAATTTTAATATATTTAATAAGGTCAATTTGCTTTCTGCGTCGGCGCTCGGTATGCTCTAATTTTATCTTGACAAGCAGGGGGAAATATGTTACAATTATTACAATGCAAAGTTTGCGCAGTGCTCTTGTTGGGCAAAAGAAAGAAGGAATGTTACAAATGACTAAGATCGATATTTTTTCCGGCTTTTTAGGTGCCGGAAAGACGACACTCATCAAAAAACTGATCAAGGAAGGCTATGCCGGTGAAAGATTGGTGCTTGTAGAGAATGAATTCGGTGAGATCGGTGTGGATGGAACTTTTTTGCAGGATGCAGGGGTAATCGTCAATGAGTTGAACTCCGGATGTATCTGTTGCTCTCTTGTGGGCGATTTTTCAAAGGCGCTTAAAAAGGTCATCACGGATTATGCGCCGGAACGGGTGCTGATTGAACCGTCAGGCGTTGGAAAACTATCCGATGTTATCAAAGCGGTACAGAATGCGGCTGTCGAAGGCGCAGAACTTAATACCTTCACGACTGTTGTGGATGCAACGAAAGCGAAGATGTATATGAAGAATTTCGGTGAATTCTTCAACGACCAGGTGGAAAATGCAAGTTGTATCATCTTTTCACATACCGATATTGCAAGCCAAAAGAAGCTTGATGAGGCGCTGGCACTGGTCAAGGAGCACAATCCTACCGCAACCCTCATTCTCACCCCTTGGTTAGAACTTGACGGTAAAGACATTGTGGCAACTATGGAGCACAAAGAGAGTTTGGAAGAGGAACTTGCTCGTCTGAAAGAAGAAGCGGAGTGCCATCACCATCATCACCATGATGACGGTGATGAATGCGACTGCGGATGCCATCATGACCACGGACATCATCACCATGATGATGACGAAGAGTGCGAACACGAGCACCACCATCATGATGATGGCGAAGAATGTAACTGCGGGTGTCACCACGATCATGAACATCATCACCATCACCACCATGCCGATGAGGTCTTTGCCAGTTGGGGTGTGGAGACGGTTAAGCCTTTTGAGAAAAAAGAACTTGAAAATGTTCTGGAATTTTTGGCAGACGAGAAGAAATACGGCGTGATCCTGCGTGCCAAGGGTGTTGTGACCAAGGTGGGTGGCGGTTTCCTTCATTTTGACTATATTCCGGGTGAGAGCAATGTCAGAGACGGTTCGGCAGCTCCTGTTGGTATGCTGTGCGTCATCGGTTCGCACATTCGTGAGGATGCTCTAAAAGAATTGTTCGGTGTTTGATTATTGAAAGGAAGCGACGATGGATACTCCGCAAAAAGATTTTCCGGTTTACTTTTTTACCGGATTTTTAGAGTCGGGCAAGACCAAATTTATCAAAGAATCGTTGATGGATCCCAAGTTTAACGAAGGGGAGCCGACGTTACTGGTGGTTTGCGAAGAAGGACTTGAAGAATATGAGGAAGATGCAGATTACATGAAGAGTGTGACGATCTGCACTTTTGAAGATCCGGAAGACCTAACACCTGAGCGACTGGAAGCGAGAGTGAAGCGCTCCGGGGCGGCGCGCGCCATTGTTGAATACAATGGTATGTGGCCTCTTCAGGATTTCTTTGCTGCGATTCCCGAAGATTGGTTGGTCTATCAGATCATGTTCTTTGCCGATTCAAATACGATTGTCAATTACAACAACAATATGCGCCAGCTGGTGGCGGAGAAGATCCAAGCGTGCGATGTTGCCGTTTTTAACCGTGTTTCTCCCGATACCGACACGATGGCACTTCACAAGCTGGTCAGAAATCTCAGCCGTTCGGCGAATATTATTTATGAACACCGAGATGGCAGTATAGAATACGATGAAATCGTTGATCCTTTACCTTTCGATATTGAGGCGGAAACGGTCGAGATCGAAGACCGCGATTTTGCATTGTTTTTCAGGGATATTTCGGAAGAACCGGAAAAGTATGAAGGCAAAAAAGTGCGCTTCAAGGGCATCGTTGCGAAGGATGACTGCGTTCCGAAGAATCTATTTGTGATCGGCAGGCACATTATGACTTGTTGTGAGGCGGATATTGCTTATAATGGATTTGCCTGCATTTGGAGCGGTGCGGAGACTCTCAAGAGTTATGACTGGAGACTGCTCACTGCCACGATTTCCATTGAAAAGTGTGCGATCTACAAACAAAAAGGACCGGTTTTCCATGCCATTTCTGTAGAAATGTGTGAAAAGCCGGAGCAGGAAGTGGCAACCTATTATTGATGTGCAAAACGAAACGCAAAGCTTGAAAGACGGATTTTAAACGTGTTTCAAGCTTTCACCATCGGGGTAACGGCAATTTTGCGGCTTCGATTTCGCAAGAAAGGAAGCTTTCGTAAGAGCGAAAGCAATGGTCACGACTATGGGATTTTCTGAAGTTTTAGCATTGATCGGCGGATTATGTCTGTTTTTGTTCGGCATGAACGTGATGGGTGAGTCGCTTGAAAAGTGCGCCGGTTCCAGACTGCGTGGGTTGATCGAAAAACTGACGACAAATCGGTTTACCGGTTTTTTGACGGGACTGTTTGTTACAGCGATCATCCAATCTTCCTCTGCTGTTACGGTGATGGTCGTCGGTTTTGTAAACTCCGGCGTCATGACCCTAAAGCAGGCGATCAATGTTATTATGGGTGCAAATGTCGGTACGACGGTGACGGCATGGATTCTTTCTCTTTCCGGTATTGAAGGCGATAATTTCTTTGTATCCCTTTTCAAGCCTGCTGTTTTTACACCGATATTGGCGCTTGTCGGGATTATTTTGACGATGGCGAGCCGATCGGTAAAAAAGAAGGACGTCGGTATGATCCTTTTGGGCTTTGCGACTTTGATGTTTGGCATGGAAACGATGTCCGGCGCGGTCTCTGGTCTCAAAGATGTTCCGGAATTCCAACACTTGCTGACGGCATTTGACAATCCCGTTTTGGGCGTCTTGACCGGCGCAATCGTTACGGCGATTATTCAGTCTTCCTCCGCTTCTGTCGGTATTTTGCAGGCGTTGTCTTCTACGGGAGCAATATCGATCGGTGCGGCGGTGCCGATCATTTTTGGGCAGAATATCGGCACCTGCGTGACAGCCATGATCGCTTCTGTAGGTGCAAACAAAAATGCGCGTCGTGCGGCATTGGTGCATTTAAGTTTCAATGTGATTGGTTGTGCCATTTGGCTTTCAGTGTTCTGTGCGGCAAAGACATTTTTTGAATTGCCGATCTTGAATGAGTCGGCAAACGAAGCTGCTATTGCTATTATACATACCATTTTTAATATTGCTTGTACGCTATGTCTTTTGCCGATGGCGGGATTTCTTGAAAAACTGGCGAAGAAGGTCATCCCCGAGGACAAGCAGAAGCAAGAACAGGCAGAACCGATCTTGGACGAAAGACTGTTGGCGACCCCTGCGTTTGCTATTCAGCGTTGTCGTGCGGTAAGCGTCGAAATGGCAGGCTGTGCGGTAGACGGTCTAAAAGAGAGTATTGCGTCCATCGGAAACTATACCGAGGAAGCGGAAGAAAAAATTCGTTTCAAGGAAGACGAAACCGACAACTATGAGGATCTACTCGGTTCTTATCTTGTGAAACTTTCCGCCCGCCCGATGAGCGTGGAAGACAGCAACGAAACTACCAAGATCCTGCACATGATCGGGGATTTTGAACGTATTTCTGACCATTCAGTCAATATCGTATGTTCCTCCAAGGAGTTGTACGAAAAGAAACTTTCTTTCAGCGAAGAAGCGCAGAAGGAGATCACGGTGTTGATAAAAGCGGTAGAGGATATTGTTTCGATGACCTATAATGCTTATATTGGCAATGATGTGAAACTTGCCAAGAAGATCGAACCGCTTGAACAGGTGATCGATGATCTGAAAGATCAGATCAGGGCGCGGCACATTGCGAGGTTGCAGACGGGTGATTGCTCTTTGGACATCGGTTTTGTCCTCTCAGACCTCCTTACCGACCTTGAAAGAGTGGCGGACCACTGTTCGAATATCGCAGGATGTATCATTGAGATCCGTCATGACGCGTTGGATCTGCATGAATATCTGGATGGTCTTGAAAAAAATGAAGAATTCAAGAAAGAGTTTGAAAAGGACGCGGAGAAGTATCTGCTACCTTGATCCCTTTTTCGTATAAAGAAAGCACTGTTGCGGTCTTGTATTGTGACGGTGCTTTTTTACACCAATCCGCCGATCTTTATTCGCAGATCTTCCAGAATTCTTTTTTCCAATCTTGATATGTAGGACTGCGAAATGCCGAGCAGATCTGCGACCTCTTTTTGTGTGTATTCTCTGTTTCCGCATAAGCCATAGCGCAGCTCGATGATCACACGCTCTCGCTTTTCCAGTTCGGAGAGAGCATGACGAACAGTGCGACGGTCTTCCTCTGCATCCAAGGCGGCGAATACGCTGTCTTCTTCGCTTCCGAGAATGTCGGAAAGGAGCAGTTCGTTTCCGTCCTTATCTACCTTTAATGGCTCATCAAAGGAACATTCTTGCTTCTGTCCGGTCGTTTTGCGGATGTACATCAAAATTTCATTCTCAATGCATCGGGAGGCATAGGTAGCCAGTTTGATGCTTTTATCTGCTTTGAAGGTGTTGACTGCTTTGATCAGCCCGATCGTGCCGATGGAGATCAGGTCCTCCATATTGATACCGGTACTCTCAAAACGCTTGGCAATGTAGACCACTAAGCGAAGATTGTGCTCGATCAGACGGTCTCTGACCGAGACATTTTCTCCCATCAGTGCTACCAGACGCTGTTCTTCCTCTTTTTCAAGAGGAGAAGGCAGAGTTTCACTTCCGCCGATGTAGAAAATTTCATTTTGCTTTTTAAAGAGCTGAAGCAGTTTGGTTCTTGCCTTTTTGAAAAAATTCATGATCTTTTGAATAAACATAAAACACCTCATATCGATCTATGTAAGTAGGATGTTAGGAATGAGCGCAGGTTGACCTTCAAAGCTTTTATTTTCCGTAATGGCAAGAAGTGCAGCCCGCTTTTCATCGTTTACCGTGAGATCTTTTGGCAGAAAAAGGGGGAATGTTGCCGTGCCGGCAACAGTGGTCGCTGTCAGCATTTTTTCACTTTGCGGAGTCTGCGAAAAAAGCGATGCGGAAAGAAAGATCACAGGGAGCCCGCTGTCCGGGTCGGTGATGAGATTTCCGCTGTCGCAAAATGCGGGAATTCGGTAGCGCACACCGTTAAGGCAAAAAGAGATCTCTGCATTTCTTGCGGCACAGCGACGAAGGAATGCCCTGCCCGCAAAAAATGTGATACCTGCCGATAGGGAGAGGGCGGCAGTCAAAAGAAGGAGTGACTCAAGCGGTGGGAGGATTCTTTTAAAAGAGGAGAGAAGCGATTCGGTAATTCCCCCCATCAAAGCGGAGATCAGGTAGAACGTGAGGACTGGTGACAAAAAGCTTTTGAGATCACGGTATCCGAAAGTCAAAAGCACCATGCCCAGTGCGCAAAGGATGGACAGCGGCGGCAGAAGATTGCTCGGTATGTAAAGAGTGAGGAGTGCATAAAGTCCTCCGACACCTGCTGCGGTGAGTACTCGCCAAAAGCGCGGATGTCGTCTGAGTATCCATGCCGAGACAAAGAGCACGATGAAGTCACAAAGCGCGTTAATGAGCGCATAGATGTCTCCGTAAACGGTCGTAGTACATCCCTCCCTTCGCTTGATTTCAGTATAAAACGCTTTCCTTGCCGAATTTGTCGAAGAGAAAGGGGAGAAAAAATAAAAAACCTTTCAAAAAAATGCGAAAAGCACTTGACAAACAGAGGATTTATGATATAATCATATTTGTGACAATTTGCGAAAAGAGCGAAAGGCTACTTATGAAAATCGATCTGACCCCTATGCTTGGCGGTGAGACTTGCGAGATCTCCTTTGACTACCCACTCACAGTCGAGGAAGAATTTCCCGGTTGCACCTTCCCGAAACCGGTGCGTGTTCTTGGCACGATCATAAACAAAGCCGGTTATATTGCCTTGACTGCGGAGATCACAGTGGAGTATGATACTGTTTGCGACCGTTGCTTAAAGCCGATCCGCAAGACCCTTCGCATTGATTATCAAAAGCCGGTTGCCACAAAGGGCAGTCTGCAAAAGGAAGATGGGGCGGATTATCTCATCGCTGTTGACAGAATGCTTGATTTAGACGAACCGATCATCGAAGCGATCATTTTGGAGTTCCCGATGAAAAATCTTTGTAAAGAAGGCTGTAAGGGGCTTTGCTTTCAGTGCGGCGCAGATCTCAATGAGGGGGATTGTGCTTGTACAAAGAAGGAGATTGATCCGCGGATGGCGGCGTTCGCCAAATTGCTTGAGAAATAAAAATATTTTGTATATCATTCTATTTTTGGGAGGTTTATCATGGCAGTTCCGAAGAGAAAAGTGTCTAGCGCCAGACAGAACAAGAGAAGATCCAATGTGTGGAAGTTGGAGCAGCCCACAATGACCAAGTGCCCCCAGTGCGGTGAGTACAACCTGAACCACAGAGTTTGCTCCAAGTGCGGCAACTACGGTGGCAAGGAAGTCATTGCAAAGAGCGAAGACTGATTTTTGAGATGAAGGGGATGTTGCTTGGCAGCAGCCCCTTATTTCGTGCAAAAAAAACAATGAAACAGCAGCTTGGGATGGCTTTCAGAACCGATCTTCGGCTTGAAATGCACCCATTTTGGAGGACGGATGGAAAAGATCATTTCGATAGCAAAAAATTCTCCTGCGGATCGTGTGGGGATTCGATGCGGGGACTATCTTTTGAGCATCAACGGGCATGAGATCAGGGATGTGCTAGATTATCGCTTTTATATGACAGAAGAGCATTTGTCGGTCAAGGTGCATCGAGATGCGGATATTCTCGATTTTGAGATCGAAAAGGGACAATACGACGACTTGGGATTGGATTTTATCAGTTATCTGATGGATGAAAAGCGCTCCTGCCGTAATAAATGTGTTTTTTGTTTCATCGATCAACTTCCAAAAGGTATGCGCGACACCCTCTATTTTAAGGATGATGATTCCCGTCTCTCTTTTTTGCAGGGAAACTACGTTACGCTGACCAATATGAAGGATGAGGAATTAGACCGAATCATTGCCATGCATATTACCCCTGTGAATGTGTCGGTGCATACCACAAATGGCGCTTTGCGAGTGCAAATGATGAAAAATCGCTTTGCAGACCGCATTTTAGAGCAAATGCATCGACTGGCGGACGGTGGAGTACAGATGAACTGTCAGATTGTCCTATGCAAAGGGCTCAATGACGGGGAGGAATTACTACGTTCTATGCGAGATCTGGCGGCATTCTATCCTGCGGTCGAAAGCGTTTCGATCGTACCGGCGGGCTTGACCTGCCACAGGGAAGGACTTTATCCTCTTGAAACGTTTACGCCGGAGGAGTGTGGCGAGATTATTGATCAAGTCACTGCGTTTGGAGAAGAATGCCTTGCAAAGTACGGATTGCGCATCTTCTATCCTGCGGATGAACTGTATGTTGAGGCGGGCAGAGCTCTCCCGACCGAGGATTTTTACGATGGTTATCCGCAACTTGAAAACGGTGTCGGTATGATGACGTCGATGGAAGCTGAACTGGAAGAGGAATTTTCAGATGTTTTCACAAAGTATGACATTGCAAAAAAAAGACACTGCTCAATTGCGACCGGCGCTGCTGCGTATGAATATATCAAAAGATTAGTTGCAAAAATTGAAAAAGTGTGTTATAATACAACTGTTGAAGTATACCGCATTGAAAATGATTTCTTCGGACATAACGTCACGGTAGCGGGGCTCATCTGTGGCTGTGACTTGATAAATCAGTTAAAGGACAAGGAACTCGGTGAAAAACTCCTTCTTCCTTTGGTCATGCTACGAAGAGACGGAGATCTGTTTCTTGACGGTACGAGTTTAACCTCTCTTACGGAAACGTTGGGGGTGAAGGTGGAACTGAGCGACAACACCGGCGCAGATCTGTTGCGCGCCATTTTAGATTAACGGAAAGGAAGAATACAGAGATGGCAAATCCAGTTGTTGCGATCGTTGGTCGCCCCAATGTCGGCAAAAGCACTCTTTTCAACAAAATTGCAGGCGAACGGGTATCGATCGTAGAGGACACGCCTGGCGTGACAAGAGACCGGATCTACTATGAGTCCACATGGAACGGAAGAACTTTTATGATGGTGGATACCGGCGGTATCGAACCGAAAACTGACGATCCGATCTTCAAATATATGCGCCTTCAAACAGAACTTGCCATCGATATGGCGGATGTTATTGTCTTTTTGACCGATGTTACAGTCGGGGTTACTGCCGATGACAGAGAAGTGGCGAGAATGCTACAGAAAAGCAAAAAGCCGATCGTTCCGGTTGTCAACAAGGTGGACGGTGTGGGTGCGCCTCCGGCTGAATTTTATGAATTTTACGAACTGGGTTTTGATGAAGACTTGATCCCACTGTCGGCAGTGCATGGAAGCGGAACCGGAGACCTTTTAGACCGTGTGGTGGCATATTTTCCCGAAGCGGAAGAGGAAGAAGATCACGATGAATGGATCAAAGTTGCAGTTATCGGAAAACCGAACGCAGGAAAGAGCTCGATCATCAATAGGATTTTGGGTGAGGATCGGCTTATTGTCTCCGATGTCGCGGGTACGACCAGAGACGCGGTCGATACGCGCAAGGAAAATAAATATGGCAAGTATATTTTTATCGACACCGCCGGCATTCGTCGCCAAAGCAAGGTGGAAGACCGTGTGGAAAAATTTAGCGTGCTGCGCGCCAAGATGGCGGTGGAGCGTGCGGATGTCTGTCTCATTATGATTGACGCTTCGGTTGGCGTTACCGAACAGGACGAAAAGATCGCAGGGCTGGCGCATGAAGCTGGTAAGGCATCGATCTTTGTCGTCAACAAGTGGGATGTGGTAGATAAGGATAACAACACGGTAAACAAGTTTACCGAGGAAGTCTACCGCCATTTTTCCTATATGACCTATGCGCCGCTTCTCTTTGTTTCTGCCAAGACCGGGCAGAGAGTAGACAAACTGTATGAATTGATCAATTACGTCAATAATCAGAATTCTATGCGTATTTCCACCGGAATGCTCAATGATATGCTAACCGATGCCGTTGCGCGTGTTCAACCGCCTTCCGATAAGGGTAGGTATCTGAAGATCTATTATATGGTGCAGATCGGAACGAAGCCTCCACAATTTGTGATCTTTTGTAACAGTGCGGATTTGTTCCATTTTTCCTATCAGCGCTATATCGAGAATCGTCTGCGTGAGGTGTTTGGCTTTAAAGGAACGCCTGTTAAACTGATCATACGTCAGAAGAGCGATAAAGCACCGGAGGTTTAAACGAATTATGAATAGAAAAAAAATATACAAACCGTTGCTTGTAATGCTGACGGTCGTTCTGCTCCTGACTTCTTTGGTGACGATGAGTTTGGCGGCATCGGAAGAAACAGAACCGACACCTGAGCCGACGGGTATTTTAAAAGTGCTCAATGATATCATCTCCTTTAGAGAGAACGGAGGCGCGGTCACGCGTGCGTTTGGTACGGTTGGCGAGGGAGAATTGAATGGTAATCCGGTCAAATTGTACAGTCCGGAGTGGATCTCCTATCTGGCAACGCTCTTGCTACTGGCAGTCTTTTCGTATTTTGTCGGCAGTATCAATTTCGGAGTGATCGTCTCTAAAAAGATGTGTAAAGATGACGTGCGCAAATACGGCTCAAAGAATGCGGGTATGACCAATGTGGCGCGTGTTTATGGAAAAAAACCCGCCGCATTGACTTTTTTGGGAGATGCCGGTAAGGGATTTGTTTGTGCGCTTCTCGGATTGGCTCTCGCCGGGAACGGCGGTGGATATTTGGCGGTAGCGGTCTGCATGATTGGGCATGCCTATCCGTGCTTTTTCGGTTTCAAAGGCGGAAAATGTGTATCTACTGCCTGCGGTGCAATGCTTGTTTTGGAACCGATCGCATTCATTATTTTGATGGTCTGTTTCCTTTCCATTCTGTTTGGCACTAAATATGTTTCGCTCAGTTCCGTGATCTCTGCGTCGTTGATCCCCATTTTCGTACATGGAATTTGGTCGATGGGACTCTTCCATACGCTTGGAAGTTTTGATTATTTTATCGTCATTATCTGTTCTGTATTCTACGCTTGCTTTATTGTTTGGCTTCACAGGGCAAATCTCAAAAGATTGGCGGAAGGAACGGAAAGTCAAGCAACTTTTCTTTTCAAAAAGAAGGAAAAAACCTGAAAAAATCAGAAAAAATCAAAAAAGGTATTGCAATTTTTTTAAATGTGTGGTACAATGACCACCGTGGTTGCGTATATACATGTAACAAAATGGAGGTGTCTTACTATGGCAAAGTGCGAACTGTGCGGCAAGGGCGTTGCGTTTGGTCAGAATGTTTCCCATTCCAACCGTAAAACCAACAGAACTTTCAAGCCCAATATCAGAAAAGTAAAGGTCGTCGACAACGGTACACACAAGACTGTTTATGTCTGCTCCCGTTGCCTGCGCTCCGGCAAGGTAGAACGTGCCGGCAAGGCTGAGGGTTGATTAATAACCGCAAAAAAGTGCAAGAGGACGGAATGAATCCGCCCTTTTTTGCGCTCGTTTTCTCCTTTCGAAAAAAGTGACCTTTCGGTCATTTCGTTCATATACTGTAAGCAAGAGCAGTGCTCAAATCTTTTTTGAAAAGGAAGACTCAGATATGGCTTTATACAATTGTGGTGAGGAATGTTCCTGTGGATGTGACCAGAATAACAACAGCCAGAACAGCAACAATAGTACGAGTGGCAACACGAGCAACACGATCTGCGGATGCGGAAACAGCAGTAATGGAAGCAGCAACGGTGTGAACAGTTCTGCCGGCAGTGTGTGTTCTTGCCTTGGAGATATGAACACTTGGCTGTTTATTGCGGTGATTATTCTTTTGGTTATTCTTTTGAATAATTAACGAAAATCAATAACAAGGAGTGGATGCGGTGTATTCACCTCGTGTTTGTCTCTTGATAAAGATCTGAAAGGATGATAAACCAGCTGAAAAAACGAAGGAAGACAGTGTGAAATAAAGAGAATGCGATGTGGTGGTCAGCCGTTTGGCAACTGCTTTATTCATTTGTACTTTAACAACCGTTTGGGATTTGTATTAGTTGAAATTTGTAAATGAAAAACAGGCTGTAACCAAACCTTTTTTGGTGTTTGGTTACAGCCTGTTTTTTCAATCTGACAATTGATTTCAAACGTACTATTATACCATTTTTTCCGGGTCAAGCAGTTCTTCAATTTCTTCATCCGAGAATATCTTTTTTTCACGTAAGACTTCCCGAACCGATTCGCCGGTTTTGATAGCGGTTTTGGCAATATCGGCAGACTCAGCATAGCCGACCTTCGGGCAGATGGCAGTGATCACGCCGACCGAGCTTTCCACCAACTCGCGGCAACGCTCTTCGTTGGCGGTGATTCCTGTGATGCAGTTTTCTACGAAGGTATGAACCGCGCCGGTGAGTGCAACGATCGATTCAAACAACTTGTGATAAAGGATCGGCTCTGCAAAGTTGAGTTCCAACTGACCGGCTTCTGCTGCCATGGTGATGCTCATATCATTGCCGATGATGCAGAATGCTGCTTGGCTGACCACTTCCGGAATGACAGGATTGACCTTCCCGGGCATGATAGAAGATCCGTTTTGCATGGCCGGGAGGTTGATTTCTTCAAATCCGCAACGCGGACCGGAGGACATTAGACGGAAATCGTTTGCTATCTTAGAACAGGAGATGGCACATGTCTTTAATGCGGAGGAGACATAAGCGAAGGAGTCAAGATTTTGCGTGCCGTCTACCAGATCCGGCGCTTTGACAAAGGGCATACCGGTAATTTCCGCAACAGTAGGTGCAAGCGCGTCAACATATTCGGGAGCGGCATTGAGCGATGTGCCGATGGCGGTGCCGCCGAGGTTGAGAAAATACATTTCCTTCAGAACACTGTTGATACGTTTTAGATCCCTTTCGATTGCTTGGCGATAAGCGCTGAATTCGTCTCCCAACCGGATCGGAACGGCATCCTGCATTTGGGTGCGTCCCATTTTAATGATATGATGAAATTCCTCTTCCTTTTTGCCTAATGCCCTTGCCATTTGGTCAAGTTCGACCAGTGTGTGTCGAAGCAGCTTAACGGTGGTCATCTTTGCCGCAGAGGGAATGACATCGTTTGTTGATTGTGCACGGTTGACGTGGTCGTTTGGGTGCACGATAGAATAGTCGCCTTTTTCTCCGCCTAAAATTTCGATCGCACGGTTGGCGATGACTTCATTTGCATTCATGTTGGCAGTAGTTCCCGCGCCCCCTTGGATCGGATCGCAGATGAACTGGTCATGAAAATTCCCTTCCAGAATTTCGTCGCATGCTCTGCAGATCGCTTTTGTAATGCGGTCGTCGAGTTCTCCTACTTTGTTGTTGCAGATCGCGCAAGCTTTCTTGATTTCTGCAAGTGACCGGATAAATTCCGGGCGAAGACGTTGCCCGGTGATCTTAAAATTCTCACTTCCGCGCAGGGATTGCACACCGTAGTATGCATCCTTGGGGATTAAACGGCTACCGATTGAATCTGATTCTTTGCGATATTCCATAGTTCTGTTCCCCTTTCCTGTCATGCAAATAATTTGTTTAGTGCTTTTTGTTCTCGGCATCTGCCGCGCACAAAAATTTGTTGTTGAATTCTCTTGCCGTGTTGTAACCCATTCGCTTTTGACGGTTGTTCATGGCAGCGATTTCAATGATGACGGCGAGGTTACGTCCGGGGCATACCGGAATGGTGACTTGCGGAATTTTTATCTCCAAAATCTCGCAAACCTCGTTTTCAAGCCCCATTCGGTCGTAGAATTTGTTCCGATCCCACTGTTCAAGCGAGACGACCAGATCGATCTTTTCTGTTTCTTTGACTGCACCCATACCGAAGATCCGGCGGATATCGATCAACCCTATGCCGCGCAGTTCCGCATAGTGACGAATGCTTTCCGGCGCTCTGCCGACCAGTGACTTTGCCGAGACTTTGCGGATATCCACTGCATCATCGGCGATGAGTCTGTGACCTCTTTTGACCAGTTCGATGGCTGTTTCGCTCTTACCGATCCCCGATTCGCCTGTAATGAGAATGCCTTCACCGTAAACTTCCACAAGCACACCGTGTCTGGTGATACGCGGTGCCAGCGAAACAGACAGCGATGCGATCAACGCTGCGGTAAAAGCGGAGGTGGTGGAGGAGGTGCGCAGAATCGGTACATGAAAAGTAAGTGCCGCTTCTAAAAATTCTGTAAACACAGGAAGATCGGTCGTAAAGATGACGGCCACCGGCTTTCGTTCCATAAAATGCAGGGTGCGCGTTTTGCGCAGGTCTTCGTTCATAGTGGTCAAATACTCATGTTCTGTGTTGCCGACCAGTTGAATACGGTCCGGTTCGAACAAATTGAAAAAGCCGGAAAGTGCCAGCCCCGGACGGTTTATGTCCGAACGGGTAACGAGAATTTCATTTGCCGGATACGGCATGTAAATCGTTTCCAGTGAGAATTCATCAATGAGTGAAGACAAGGCGACAGTATAAGACGGCATATATACGCTCCAAATGAGATATTTTTTTTATTTTAGCACATATTTCACTCCTTTTCAAGCCTTATTTTTGCATTTTTGTATTTTAGTTTGGACAAATTCTATTGCGAAAAGGCAGGGAATACATTGTATAGATCAAAAAAGATGCCCTCTTGTTGGGGCGGAAAGGAGCGATCATGCAAAGATATGCAAGAGCAAAAGGAACACGGCGCACCATCCTGTTCTTGCTGTTGTTCCTTCTTCTTTTCCCGGCGTTTGTCGAGAAAGAATATTTTTTGGAGCAAAACAGAGAGATTTATCATATGATTTGTCACTGCATACCATGGTTGACGCGATGGTAAAGGGCGGTGCGCTACATTTTAAACGCATTTCCGTCAGTGTTTTTGCGCCGATCCCGTTTATCTGTTTTTCAATTCTGTTCGGTGCGGATGCGGTGTTTCCTTCCATTCTTGCGGCGGTGCTTCATGAATGCGGGCATCTTGTAGCAATTCTGCTTTGCGGAATGGGGGTCAAGGAGATGCGCATCTGCCCCTTCGGGGGAGAGATTGTGACGAAAAGGGAAGCACCGGACTATCCTTCGGGAATCGCAGTAGCGCTTGCAGGCATTGCTGTCAACCTGCTTTTGGCGTGTTTTTTCTTCCTACCGCATCCTTCTGTATTTACTGTAAGGCTTGCAGGTAGCTCCTTGATGCTGGCGCTTTTTAACCTTCTTCCGATCAAAACACTGGATGGCGGCGCGGCGTTGCTCGCGGGATTACGGATGCTTGTTCCGCTTTCTGCCGATGCAGTTATGAAGGTTTTTTCTCGCGTTTTTTTGACATTGCTCGTCTGCTTCGGACTGGCTACCGTTTTCTTTTCCGGCTTTAATCCGACACTTTTGTTACTATCGACTTACCTTTTTCTTGATTTGTTTTAAAATGAGAGGATTTACTGCAAAAAAACACATTTTACCCGAAATATTTAAGGAAATCTATTGACATTTCCTGTATGATGCTATATAATGGTGCAGTCGTAGAATATATTGGCATTGCGACGATTAGCACGATTTTTGCATCTGTGCCAACAAAGGAACATGGGCAAAGCCATCTTCCTGATATCATCGTTCTTAAAAATCGAATAGATGTACACATCTTGCAGTTCTAATACGGCATTTGCCGTTCAGGAATCGTTTCCGACAATCTTGTCGGATGTGGAAACAGTATGCTGCAGCCGATCTCAAATTCTGATACAGAAGACGGGAAGCCGTCTCTGCCGTGAGATATTCTTAATTTACAGGGGGAATGCTTTCGTGGATCAAGATCGGTCTGTAAAAACTCTTTGCGGGGGCGTCTGTGAGCCGGATGTGGGGTTCGCGCAGAGCTGTATACGGCTGTACGCGGTCTTTAAGCCGCAAAGGGGGATGCAAAAAATGGAAAATAAGAATATCATCGAACTTAAGAATATCACTGTGTCATTTGACGGCGAAAAAGTGTTGGACAAATTGAATCTTTCGATCAGAAGAGGCGAGTTTGTTACATTTTTGGGAGCATCCGGTTGTGGGAAAACAACCACTCTCAGAGTTATTGCCGGTTTCACTTCTCCTGACAGCGGTGATGTTTTTTTTGACGGAAAGTGTATGAACGATCTGCCACCCTATAAGCGTCCGGTCAATACTGTTTTTCAGCGTTATGCGCTCTTTCCGCATTTGAATGTTTACGAAAATGTGGCGTTTGGTCTGCGCGTTGCGAAAGTTCCGGAAAAGGAACTGAGCAAAAGAGTGTTGGACATGTTAAAACTGGTGAACCTTTCCGGCTTCGCACGCAGAAAGGTTGACAAGCTTTCCGGCGGACAGCAACAGCGTGTCGCTATCGCAAGAGCGCTCGTCAACAACCCGCAGGTATTGTTGTTAGATGAACCGCTTGCGGCACTCGATTACAAACTTCGTAAGGATATGCAGAATGAATTGAAGCGCATTCATAAGGAAACCGGTGTTACCTTCATTTTCGTGACGCACGATCAGGAAGAAGCGCTGTCGATGTCCGATACCGTGGTTGTGATGGATGCCGGTAAAATTCAGCAGATCGGAACACCGACCGATATCTACAATGAACCGAAAAATGCCTTCGTTGCCGATTTTATCGGAGAATCGAACATTATTGACGGGGAGATGGTGAAGGACTACCTCGTCAGACTGGACGGCAGAGAATTTGAGTGTCTGGATGCGGGATTTGGCGAACATACCCCTGTGGATGTGGTCATTCGTCCGGAAGATGTTGATATCGTAGCAAAGGACAAGGCGCGTCTGACAGGTACGGTGACAGCTGTGACCTTCAAGGGTGACTATTATGAAATGATCATTGACGTCTGCGGATTTAAATGGATGGTGCAGACAACCGATGAACAAAAAGAGGGGGATGTCGTCGGGCTATATATTGAACCGGATGCCATCCATGTTATGCATAAATCGGAATATTCCGGCAAATTCGGCGATTACTCCACTTTCAGCGACGAAATGGATGCCGAAAAGGAGGAAGAATGAAAAAATCCTCTTTTCTTGAAAAAGCGGCTGCGGCGCCGCATATCGTGTGGTCTGCAATGTTTATTGTAGTGCCGCTCTTCATCGTTGCTTACTACGCTTTTACCGATAAGGACGGCGCATTTACACTGGACAATTTCGCACAACTTTCAAAATATTCCACCACCTTCATGATGTCTGTCGGCTTTGCGTTTATAGCGACGGTGATCTGCCTTCTGATAGGCTTTCCGCTCGCTTATGCTATGTCGAGAATGAGTGAAGGCGCGCAGAAGATCTTGGTAGTGCTCTTGATGCTTCCGATGTGGATCAGTCTGCTCATCCGAACCTACTCGCTGATGGCACTTCTCGACAATGGGGGACTGTTAAACAGTTTTCTCGGCAGTATCAATCCGAATTGGTGCTTGAGAATCGTTGGTAGCGAGACAGGCGTCATTCTCGGCATGGTCTATGATTTTTTGCCATATATGGTTTTGCCAATCTACACTATTATATCTAAGATCGATCATTCCTACTTTGAAGCGTCGGCGGATCTTGGGTGCAACCGTATTCAGACAATTTTCAAAGTGGTCCTTCCGATGTCTCTTCCCGGCATCATTTCCGGGATCACTATGGTGTTTGTGCCATCCATTTCTACTTTCTATATTTCTCAAAAACTTGGCGGCAACAACTTTAACCTGATCGGCGATATTATCGAAAACCAATTCATCAAGGTCAATAACTACCATGTCGGTGCGGCGATTTCGCTTGTCATGATGGTGCTGATCATCATTTCGATTGCCATTATGAACAAGTACAGCGACGATGAGGATGGAGGAATGATCATATGAAATGGTTGAATAAGAGTTATATTGCACTCATCTTCTTGCTTTTATATGCACCGATCATTGTGTTGATGGTATTTTCCTTCAATGAAAGCGGAAATCTGGGGGAATATTCGGGAGTAAGCCTCAAATGGTATATCGAACTTTTCAAAGACAAATATGCCATTTCCGCATTGACCAATTCTCTTGTACTGGCGATCTGCGCATCCGGGTTGGCAACGGTGATCGGTACTTTTGCGGCACTCGGACTTGATAGAATGCGTAACAAGTACATCAAAGGTGCGTTGCAATCTGTAACCAACATCCCGATGATGAATCCGGATATCGTGACAGGTGTATCAATGATGCTCCTCTTTGCGGTGACGGCGAGTATTCTGGGGGCAAGCAAAGGCTTTGTTGGTTTTCCCACGATGCTCATTGCGCACACTACCTTCTGCCTTCCGTATGTCATTCTTTCGATCACACCGAAATTCAAACAACTCGATAGAAGCCTGTGCGATGCGGCGATGGATCTGGGATGCACACCGTTACAGACCTTCTTTAAGGTGGAATTGCCCGCTATCTTTCCGGGAATTATTTCCGGACTGATGCTCAGTTTCTCTCTGTCTCTCGATGATTTTGTTATCAGCCATTTTGTTTCGGGAAGTGATTTCATTACCTTGCCGTTGTATGTATACAATCAGACGGCGCATAATCTGAAATTCAGTACCTATGCACTGTTTTCGCTGATGGTGTTCCTTATCCTCGGATTGTTGATCTTAGTCAATTTTTTCTCCTCAATGGGGGAAAAGAAAAAAGTTGGAAAGTAAGAGGAGGAAACATGTTGATGAAAAAGATTTTTTCCATCCTTTTGCTTGTTGCCCTGACAGGAATGCTGATGGCGGCATTTCCTATGGGTATTGCCGCAGAGTCAGTCAAACTGTATGTGTACAACTGGGGTGAATACATTTCGGATGGATCGGAAGGGAGCATTGATAGTCTTGCGGAATTTGAAAAATACTACAAGGCAACTTACGGCGTGAACGTGCAGGTCGTTTATCAAACATACAATTCTAACGAGGATATGTACGCAAAACTGACAGGTGGAACGGCGCATTACGATGTCATCATTCCTTCTGACTACATGATTGCCAGACTGATCGAAGAGGATCGCTTGGAAAAGTTGAATTATGACAACATTCCTAACATGAAATATGTGCAAAGTGAATTCAAGGGCACGTCCCAAGGAGGAACGGGGGAGAAGAGCGATTATTATGATCCGAATTTTGAGTATTCTGTGCCGTATTTCTATGGGATGATCGGAATCATCTACAACACCACAATGGTGCCGGAGGATGAAGAACATATCGGCTCTTGGGAACTGATGTGGGATGCTGATTATACCGGTAATATTTTGCAATTTAATAACAGTAGGGATGCTTTCGGAACGGCTTTTTACAAACTTGGATGGGCGGACAGAGTCAATAATGCGACCATTGAAGAATGGAAGACCGCACAGAGTGAACTTTCTGCACAAAAGACCATCATCCAGGGGTATGTCATGGATGAGATCTATAACAAAATGTCCGGAGGGTCTGCCGCAATTGCGGCGTACTATGCAGGAGATTTTCTTGCGATGTATGAGGATAACGAGGATCTGGAATTTTTCTATCCTTCGGAAGGAACGAATGTGTATGTAGATGCGATGTGCATTCCGAAAGGTTCTGAAAACAAAGAGATCGCAGAGCGATTTATCAACTTTATGATGGAAGAGGAAATCGCGGTGGCAAACGCTGAATATACATACTATGCCAGTCCTTATACCCATGTGCAGCAGAATGAGGGTTACATTGAAACGATAAATTCTGTAAAGGAAAACGGTATGGATATCATTTATGGTCAGTTTGACAAGGTGACTTCCACTGCCTATGGAAACCTAAATGACGAGCAAAAAGAAATACTGAACGAACTTTGGGAGGATCTGAAGATGGAGAATGCCATTTCATCTGTCATGATCACGATCATTGTGACCGTTGCTGCTGCCGTTTTGCTTTTTGCAGCGTATTCCTTTATCCAAAAGAAGAGAAGAGATAACTATATTGACGCTTGAAAAATAGGACGCCGATGCAAAAAATGCTGCACCGGCGTTTGTTCATAAAAAATTTAAAAATAAATTTGTGAAAGTCTTGCAATATATGTACTTTTGTGCTATAATCTTCCCTGTAGCACGGAGAAGTACTCAAGTGGCCGAAGAGGCGCCCCTGCTAAGGGTGTAGGTCGTTTATAGCGGCGCGAGAGTTCAAATCTCTCCTTCTCCGCCATCAAAGGGCGATAAAAAAGATATTG